>JAAZLY010000309.1 GCA_012799115.1 Bacillota bacterium | reverse complement strand
TGCGCGATCACTTGTTTATGGATAAACTCAATGGCACCTACATCAACACCCCTAGTTGGTTGCGTACAGATCAAGAGCTTCGGATTCTGGCTAAACTCACGGCCTACTACAATCTTCTGTTGGTTACCTCCAGAAAGGCTCTTCGCAGGCTGGCTCGCTACAGGCGGACGAATATCATACTCTTCAATCAGTTCTTCTGCATTCTTCTGGATCGCCTTATGGTTTTGGAACATGCCTCGCTGAACAAATGGTTTCTTCCCGTGAAGACCCAAGATCAGATTGTCTGCAACCGAGTAATCCAAGACTAAGCCGCGCCGATGGCGGTCTTCGGGAACAAGACCAAAACCAGCCTCTCTTACCTTTAAGGGCGACCAATCGGTAATCTCCTGATCGCCTAGGAAAATGTTTCCTCCCGCGGTCTTTTGCAGGCCTGCAATGGCCTCGACAAGCTCGGATTGTCCATTTCCCTCGACTCCAGCAATCCCAAGAACTTCTCCACTCCGCACATTAAGGTCCAGATCCTTCACCTTAAGCTGACCAAATTGATCTTTGACGGAGAGTTTCTTGATCTTCAGAACATCCTCCCCAGGTTGGGCAGGCTTCTTATCCACATTGAGGAGCACAACTCTTCCTACCATCATTTCCGCCAAGTCCTGCTCGTTTGTTTCAGAGGTCGCTTTGGTACCTATCTTCTTACCCCTTCGTAAGACGCTCACCCGATCACTTACAGCCAGAACTTCCTTGATCTTGTGAGTGATGAACACAATACTCGTGCCCTTAGCCCTCAAGGCAAGTAGAACCTCAAACAAGTCCTCCACCTCTTGGGGAGTTAAGACAGCGGTCGGTTCATCAAGAATGAGGATCTCTGCACCACGATAAAGAGCCTTGAGAATTTCCACTCTCTGTTGGAGACCCACCGATAAGTCTGCAATCTTCGCCGTTGGATCAATCTTGAGTCCGTATTGACGCGACAAATCCGCGGCCTCTTGAATTGCCCGCTTGGAGTCTAGAAAAGGACCTTTGCGAAGTTCGGAACCAAGGATAATGTTCTCCGCAACCGTCAATGGTTCCACCAGCATGAAGTGCTGAAAAACCATTCCAATTCTCAAATCGATGGCAACCCGGGGCTCCCGAATATCGACTTTCTCTCCCCGTACGAGAATCTCCCCACCATCCGATTGATGCAAACCATATAAAATGTTCATCAGTGTAGACTTACCAGAACCGTTCTCTCCTACCAAAGCATGAATCTCACCGTAGTTGAGGTCAAAATCCACCTGGTCGTTAGCCAAGACCCGAGGGAACTGCTTGGTAATCGAACGCATCTCCAACACTTTGTCCATGGACGACTTCCTCCCTGCTAAAAAAAGGAGGCACCGCCTACCGTGGGGCGGCGGACTGCCTCCTTTCGTTCATCGTGGGTTATTGGAGAGGATTCGAGACTACGATCTCTCCAGACATAATCTTAGCTTTTGCATCTTCGATGGCATCGAGGACCGATTGGGGAATGATGTCTTTGGTATAGGTGAATTCGGATGTACCTACACCACCATCTTGAATACCAAAGCTCCGTACGCCGCCTTCGAGTGTGCCGTCAACAACCGACTTAATGACATCGTAGACAGCCAGATCAACCCGTTTAACCATGGAAGTCAAGACTGTACCAGGTGCCATATAGTCTTGATCAGAGTCTACACCAATTGCGTAGAATCCGTTAGCAACAGCAGCGGCATGATAGATAATGTCCGCGCCGCGCTCATTCTGGCTTACAGCTAACTCACGGCCTCTACCAGGATCGCCAAAGCTACCTGCGTAGTTCACGAGAACTTCTACATTTGGATTAGCATACTTCGCGCCTTCGGCAAAGCCAGATTCGAACTTGCGGATCAAAGGTACTTCCATTCCGCCTACGAAGCCCACTTTATTGGTTTCGCTCATGAGCCCGGCCAAGACACCTACTAAGAAAGAACCTTCATGTTCTTCAAAGACCAAGGATGTTACATTCGGGTTATCAACTACGTCATCAACGATGGCGAAGTTAATGTCGGGATAATCAGCAGACACTTCCACCAGAGCACTTTGGTGAATAAAGCCAATCACGATTACCAGATCCAAGCCAAGGTCGGCATAGGCACGCTGATGCTCTTCCATCTCAGCAATGTCAGCTGGCTCAACGTACACCACTTCAACACCGAGTTCATCTCTAGCGGCCATTAAACCCGCATAAGCAGCATCGTTAAAGGACTGGTCCCCTAGGCCACCTTCAGCAAAAATGAGACCAATTCTTGGTGTTTGGGCATAAGCTGGACCAACAACTAAACCCATCAAGAAAACCGCTACTAAGACTAGACTAAATATCTTGCGCACAATAAAAACCCCCTATACTTATTGTCAATGAGCTATTTGCGATGTCG
>JAAZLY010000308.1 GCA_012799115.1 Bacillota bacterium | reverse complement strand
GGACTAGAACACATTCTTTTCACCGACATATAGTACTAGTGAGTTGCGGTGAGGAGGGTTTGTCATGGTTCGTCAACTAGACGGTGTACCCATAGCAATGCTCGGTTGTGATGAACGAGAGGTTCGGCTTGCTGAAGCGTTGGCTGATCTTGGTGCTGATTTACGTCTAGTAGGTTTTCCAAAGTCAGGATCCCTAGTGCGGGCACTGCACTTTGAAGATCCTAAAGAAGCGGTTCGTGGAGCAAAGGCGGTTCTTGCCCCCATGAGCAATACAGATGCTGAAGGATGGATTACAGCGAGAGAAGATGGGCGAGATGCGCCGATTCCTCTCTTTGACGTAATACCTCTGCTTCCTAGCAAGACACCTTTATTGCTCGGTGTAGCTAAGCCCCGGATCCAAGGTTTAGCCACCCAATACAGGTTGGTTCTTGTGGAGATGGCTGAGATTGATGAGATAGCAGTACTCAATTCCATACCCACAGCGGAAGGCGCCATTGCGGTTGCGATGGAGAACACCGATATTACGATTCACAACTCTCGTTGTCTGGTGCTGGGACTAGGACGATGCGGGACAACGATAGCGCAGTTTCTCGTTGGCCTAGGAGCCGATGTGACAGTCAGTTCACGCTCAGCTACGGATCTAGCTCGAGCAACTGTCTTGCGCTGTCATCCCTTGAAGCTCTCTGCTCTAGCCTCTCGGACAGATTTTCAGATACTGTTTAATACGATCCCAGCCTTGGTGTTACCGCGTTCCTATCTGAGACTCCTTGAACCTACGGCGGTGATTATTGATATTGCTTCCGGGCCTGGAGGCACTGATTTTGTCGCCGCTCAGGAACTTGGGATTCGGGCAATTCACGCCCTATCACTCCCAGGGAAGGTGGCCCCTAAGACTGCTTCTAATGTCTTGATTCAGACGATACCTCACCTACTGAAGAAACTACTAGGAGAGGAGCGTCAGGATGATGATACGAGGTAAGAACATTGGTTTTGCCTTAACAGGTAGTCACTGCACCTATGAAGAGATTTGGCCCCAGGTGATCAAGCTTCTGGAGGCTGGCGCAGAAATCTACCCCATTGCCTCCCCAACTGTGGCCGAAACAACCACACGTTTTGGTGTTGGTCAAGAGATACTTGCACATTTCTCTGAACTGACTAAACGATCCGTAATTACCACCATTGTCGAGGCGGAACCTCTAGGTCCATCGAAGCTTCTTGATTGTTTGGTGATTGCCCCGTGTACCGGTAATTCGCTGGCAAAGCTGGCTAATGCAATTACTGATACAGCCGTGTTAATGGCAGCCAAGACTCAGCTGCGTAATCAGAGGCCTTTGGTCTTAGCCATATCGACCAACGATGCTCTAGGACTTAATGCCAGGAACATTGGAACATTGCTCAACGTCCCTAACTTGTACTTTGTTCCCTTTGGTCAAGACAATCCTGAGGCCAAACCTAGGTCTCTTGTGGCGGATATGGATTTGATACTTCCCACCATTGAACATGCACTGCAAAATAAACAACTACAACCTGTCTTGATGGAAAGACAGATTCGCGCAGTCAGATAGAATAAGGAGAGATTTTCATGAACGGTCTACATGTAGCAATTTTAGGTGCCACGGGGATGGTTGGTCAGGAGCTCTTAGATCTCTTGGTCGAGAGAGGATTCCCCATGAAGGACCTCACCCTTTTGTCGTCCGCCCGCTCAGCAGGGAACCGAGTCTTGGTTGGGGGAAAGGAATATGCTGTTCAAGAGGCTACACCCGAAGCTTTTCGGGGTGTCGATCTAGCGTTCTTTGCCGCGGGCGGGACGATCAGCCAGGAGTGGGTCGGACCAGCCGTGGAAGCAGGAGCCTTGGTTATCGATAACACGAGTGCCTTTCGAATGAAGGAAGACGTTCCTTTGATCGTGCCTGAGATCAACCCGGAGGAGATTCTTAATCACAGAGGTATCATTGCCAATCCCAATTGCTCCACTATCATCATGGCCATTGTCTTGAAGCCAATTCTCGATCGGGTTGGTATCAAGCGAGTTGTTGTCTCCACCTACCAGGCGGTATCCGGCGCAGGTGGAAGGGGAATGGATGAACTGCGGCGCCAAACCGAAGACTATGTAGCGGGAAGGGAACTAGCGGCAGCGATCCTCCCAGTGGCTAGCGCCCCGAAACATTACCCCATAGCCTTCAACGCCATCCCCCAGATTGATGTCTTTGATGAGGACGGCTATACAAAAGAAGAATGGAAAATGATCAGAGAAACGCAAAAGCTCTTTAAGGATCCTAATTTCAAGGTTTCTCCTACCACTATACGTATTCCAGTTATGCGTTCTCACAGCGAGAGTATAAATGTAGAAACAGTGTCTCCGCTTTCGCCAGAAGAGTGCCGCGAGCTGTTGCGTAACGCACCTGGTGTTGAGCTCGTTGATGATGTAGAAGAGCAGAACTACCCCATGCCCCTGTACACATCGGGTCAAGATGCAGTCTTTGTTGGACGAATTCGGCGGGATCTGACGGTGGAACATGGATTAAACTTGTGGGTAGTTGGTGATCAAATTCGTAAAGGAGCGGCTCTAAATGCAGTTCAGATTGCAGAGCACGCTTATGAAATGGGTGCCTTCACGAAGAAGTGAGGTGGGAGAGTGAAGATTGTTGTGCAGAAGTTTGGAGGAAGTTCACTAACGACCTCCGAAATGAGGACTGAAGCCCAGCAGAGAGTGTGGGAAGCGGTGGAAGAGGGTTTGCGGCCGGTCGTGGTCGTTTCGGCGATGGGACGGCGAGGTGACCCGTAT
>JAAZLY010000039.1 GCA_012799115.1 Bacillota bacterium | reverse complement strand
GCGCGAAAACCCCAAGCCATTAGAAGGTTTTTGTCTCCGAAGTCACCTTCGGGATTTGTACCTTCTTCACGGATATGGCATCCGAGTGGCACCCGCCGAATGTTCGATCAACCACTTCCTCGTCAACTTCCCTAGGCAAGGAAAGTTCTGGCGCTTTGTGTGTTGTCAAAGTGCATATCTTCCCCCCTCTCAATCGTTATAGATCAACTTTCTGCCACACATGTCGTATTTCCTTCTCAATGTATGTCAAAAGGTACATAGGAGTGCAAGTTGATGGAGCTGCCGAGTGCCTAAACCTTCACCTCCTAGATGACAGGTTGCAGAAGATAATCCTGTCCAGAGCGTTTTTGGACTTGTCAAACCTTAGCACAAAGCCCCTCGCATTTTTCCATTAGCTGTCTTAAACTAGCAGGAAATGGTTTTTTTATGGCGAAAAAAATCGCATCCTAAGTGTCGGAGGCGAAGTGCGTGTTTTCAAGAATGCGGGTGCTAAGCAATCTAGTTGTGTTGGTTTTTGTTGGTTTATTGTTCGCGGGTTGTCTCGGATCATGGGCTAAAGGCCAGACAGTTGAGGAGTTTTTTGAGGAAGTGTCTGCTACCTTCATAAGCCAAGATGCGGCCAAAATAGCGGATCTCTGGAGTTATCCGTTAACTTTCGAAGTGGGTACATTTGACAGGGAAGACGTCCAAGCCATCATTCATGTGTCCCTCTCGATTCCTCTCAAGATCGGAGGAGCTAGCCTAGAGACATTCGAGATTTTGGACGCGGAGTCTGATGTCTTGATTAGTGGCGACGGGAAGACGGCAACCGTTTCCAACATGGCTGTACACGTGACACTTGTCGCTCAAACTCCAGCTTCTAGCTCCGAATTCACCAGGGACGTAGACCCATTTGAGTTGATCAAGGTCGGGAAAAGGTGGAAATTCAACGGGATAAACGATTTCCTTGATGTAAGTTACGGAGCAAAGCGATAAAGAACGTCACTCCCGTGTTCCTAAGCCGTTTGTGTTGTGTCCTTCATCCATCCAAGCATCTGAGAGAACCTGGGGTGTAAACACCCTAGGTTCTTCTTTCCAGTCGGGGGCTAGTTCATTGCTTCATCAACCAAGGGCCCATCAGTCCAGGGCAAGGATTACCCAGACAACTTTCCCTCAGATTATGGCCTTGCAGTCTGGTAGAACATAGCATCTACCGTTTGGGTCTCCACCAGGATAGACTCCTGGTTTAACGCTACGAGGACCTCATCCATGATTCTATTGATCTTTTCTTCAGTAACAAAGAGAAACTCATAGATCAGGCTGTTCTCGAAGGTTACGACCCCTGCACCATCTTTGTAAGCTCCCTTGGCGATGATTCTAGTAAACCCGTCGGCGTGCTTTAAGGTGATCTCCTCCACCAGGGCCTCCGCTTCTTCCGTGGAAATCTCCTGTTGATAGGTGTCCTTATCATTGAGGCCGATATACAAAGTGTATTTAACGATGCCCTCTTCCCCGCTGGTCCCAAGCGCGGCAAAAACAAAGACCGTAGCGAGTATAATGAGGGGGGCTACTGCTAGTAACCGCCTATTTGTCATGACACGTACCCCCTTGTCTGGAGACTGGTTCTATTCAAATCGACCATTTCGACTCGTTAGCATTGGCAATTTGGCAATATCTACAACCAAGGCACCGCCTGGTTCAAAACGAATCCTCCGCCCTGCCCCTTGGTATCCCTCTTCACTGTGCAAGGTAGAAGCCAAGACCGATGGTTCGGGGTTTTCCAGGGCAACAAAGTTATCTGCTACAAGACGCATCATATCATAGCCCTGTACCGCCCAGGTGTCAGCCTCCTCGCCATACTTCTCGCTGTATCGGCTCTGAAAATCCAGGAGCAAGCTACTCTCTTCCAGGACTAAGGTAGAAGGAACCACCATGCCTTCCGCTGCTTCCTTATGCTGCGCTAACACATTGGCCCGGTTAAAGATAGGTTCGCCAATGACTGCCAACCGCTGATCCCTTTCCCGAATAATTTCAAGAACTGCAAAGGCCTCTGGCAGTCCATACTGGGCGATGACAACTGCATCGACCCCAAGGGCTTCCCACCGATTATAAATTGGAGTAAAGTGACTGCTGGAAACAATGGAGGAAACGTAGTCCACAATCTTTGCCTGACTGTCCATCAAAGCCAGCTCAAAGGCTGTAACCAATTCATTCTGACTTTGTACTCCATTGTAATAAACGGCAATGCGCCTAAATCCATGCTCTTTGACATACAGAGCCATGGCTTGACCAAGATCGGAAAATGAAGGTACTCCACAAAACAAATAGTTGTTTCCCTTAGTGAAGAGACTGTCATAAGCTCCGTAAGGAAAGAGTATAGGCCGCTTGCTGCGGGCTAAGATGTCGGCGGTAGTCTTGCTCACATCGAAGTTCTGAAGATTCAAGACCGCGGTCACCGAGGGGTCAGCAGCCAGTTCCATCGCCTTTTCTACCCCCAGTTCATAGCGGGCTTGATCGTCAATGACAGCGGTCTTAACGACGAATCCCCGCTCCCCATATTCCCCATTGAGTTCTTCAACCGCCATCTCTACACCCTTCATAAAGGAGCCGTCTTCCAAAAGCCAGCTGGCATCGGCCAAAACCGGTACATAGATCACCTTCTCCGAGGCCTTATCCTGTGGCTCGCACCCCGTCAGGCACAGGCCCAAGACCAAAAGGAGCAGCAAGGAAAACAAAGCAAATTGCTCTCTGCGTTCTCTCCTCCATTGAACCATCCTGTCTCCCCCTATCCTCGATTCAGCCCTAAATTGTCTGCCGCGCTGCTAATTCGTAAAACAAACCTTTCTTAGCCATGAGCTCCTCATAGCTGCCTTCTTCCACAATCTCACCCTGATCAAGAACGACGATCCGATCGCAATCCTTCACCGTGGAAAGCCTGTGGGCAATGACAATTCTAGTGCACCCCAGAGAAGCTAGGCTATTTGCAACGTGCTGTTGGGTGATATTATCCAGAGCCGATGTAGCTTCGTCCAAGAGCAGGATCTTGGGTTTGGAGATCAGCGTCCGGGCAATGAGAATCCTCTGTTTCTGGCCCCCGGAGATACCTCCGCTTCCTTCACCGATCATGGTGTGCATCCCCATGGGCATTGCACGGATATCATCGTCGATTCCTGCTAGACGGGCTGCTTCCCAGGCATCGTCCATAGTGCTCCAAGGAGCAGTTATAATGATATTGGAGAAAATGTCACCTGAAAACAGCTTGCCATTTTGCAGATCGACCCCAATGCACTGCCTAACGCTCCGTACATCCAGGGTACGAAGGTCATGCCCATCATAATACACCGCGCCAGAACTAGGTTCTTCAAAGCCCAAGAGAATTCGCATCAAGGTTGATTTACCAGACCCGGATCTCCCCACAATCGCCACATACTCCCCTGGTTGCACCTTGAGGCTCAGTTTATTTAGAACGACACCAGCCTCATCATAGCTGAAGGTGACACTGGAAACCTCAATCTGACCTGAAAGATCAGTAACCTGAATCTTGTTCTCATCAATCTCTGGAACGGTAGCTAAGATCGGTTCCACCATTTCAAGCATAGGTTTGACACTTGCCAAGGTCATGGCCACACTGCCTAAAGCCAGAATAGCACTACTAACTGCACCATAGGCAATGCTAAAGGCAATGTAATCCGAGGGAGAGACCTGGCTAGTGCCAGCCACGTAGTAAAGTAGCAAGGTGCCGCCTAAGAACAGACTTCTAGATATCGCGCTGTTCAGGCGCAGAAAGAGGGGAGGGGCATAGGTAAGCTTGCCAATCTCCTTATACTGCCTGGCCCATCTGGCGAAAGCTCTTTTCTCCGCTCCTGCCAGCTTGATCTTCTGCACACCTCCCAGCAGGTTAAATACAAAGCCGCCCATCTTCGCCTCCAGCTTAGTTTGCTTACGAGAGAGTCTTTGCCTGGCAAGGCCCGTGAGGATGGTAAAGACAAGAACTGCAACGATCGAGAGCAATGCAGGACCCACCAAGACAGGTGCAAAACTCACCATCTGCACAAGATAGACAAAGGAAAATAGGGCGGCCAAGCCACTTGTCAAAACTGTATCCGACAACATATTACTTAAAACGCTTACGCTCATGGCTCGATTGGAAATTTCTCCAGCGGAATAGTCCTTAAAGAAGCCGGCGGGAAGTGTAAACAGCCGGGCCATCGCGGCGCTTTGCACAGAGATACTGATCTTATCCCTCAGGCGCATTAAGACCAAAGTTCGGACCATGGCAAAGAGGGAGACTCCGATTGCACCGCCTGCCAGGAGGATAGCAACTGGTAGCAGATCGCCCTTGGTTCCACTGGGAATCACACTATCGAAGATTTGCTTGTTCATATATGGAGTAAACATGCCCAGCAAACTCACTAGCAGACTAATTCCCAGAACAAGGAGAAGATCTGCTGCGTTGAGAGAACGCACGATAAACATAACCAAGTCAAAGAGGCTCAGTTTCTTGTCGGGCAGAGCCCGATGAAAGGTATAGGCATCTGTCTCGAGCCTATGAGCTGTTGCTTCGTTCACCCTGACCTTCTTACCAAGCTCTGCATCAAAAAAGGTATAGCCAGAAAACCCACTAGGCAGGAGGGCCACAACCTGACCCGTTTTCAGGTTGCCAAGGAGGGGACCATGGGTTTTCGTCCACCAGATTCCCGTAAGTTCCACACGTCGGGTCATAACCCCCGACGACCTACACATGCACTCTAGTCGGGCATGGAGGTCGGTGATCTCATCGGGGACCTGGGGCACCTGCACAGATAGAGCTGCGAAGATGGCCTCTAGAGCCCTTTGCACCTCTTCTTCTTTGACTTCCGTCTGCCTAGGGCCCTTTTGCATCCCTAGGACAGCTGCCAGATTGTCGAAGGCTTCTTCCATCAGTTGATCATCGTAATCCATTCGCCTTTGCAACTGCTGTTCGAATGACATCTGCTCCACCCCCGCTCTCAATGGCTAATTAGAGCCGAGTACTTGCCGCCAATTTCCATCAATTCTTCATGGGTTCCCCGCTCCACAACGCCACCTGCATCTAGGACTATGATCTCATCACAATCTCGAATCGTTGAGAGACGATGGGCCACAATGATCAAAGAGATTCCCCGTTCTCTAATAGCCTGCATTAAAAGCTCTTCAGTCTTCGTATCGAGGGCGCTTGTAGCTTCATCCAAAATCAGAAGCGTAGGCTCCTGGGCTAAAGCCCGGGCAATCTCTAAGCGCTGCCTCTGCCCCCCAGAGAAATTCTTGCCGCCTTCTTTAACCACATGGGAGTAACCGCCTTCCCTAGCCATAATTTCCTCGTGGATCTGGGCATCTTTGCAGGCCTGAATCACAGTGGATTCGTCTAGGGTGTTGTCCCACATGGTCAGATTGTCCATTATACTGTCTTCAAAAAGGACAATCTCCTGATCCACGCAGGCCACAGAACTGGTGAGTCTGCCTCGCTGGATCGCATCTCTGCGAACCTGGTCAAAGCGGATCTCCCCTGCCCAAGGCTCATAAAGCCCGGCGATAAGTTTAGCCAGAGTGGACTTACCGCTACCTGAACCGCCGACAAAAGCCACGCTGCCCCCTGCCTTTAGGTGCAAGGAGAAATCGGAGATGAGGGGCGGGGCAAGTTTGCTATAACCGAAGGTGATATCTTTTAGTTCCACTTCACCTCTGAGTTTGCCCTCTCCCACATTGGAGGGGGGATTCCCTGGCTGTCCAGGCACGTCTGCTTCGTAGTTAAAGACATCTTCGACCCGCTCCATGTGCGAACGCATCTCAATCATCCCTTGGGACACTCCAACGAGCTGGTTAACAGGCGTAAGGAAGGAGATCAAGAGACCTTGGAAAGCAAGGAGCATGCCGATGGTAAAGGCTCCGTCCAAGATTAAGTAGACCCCGATGACCAAGACCGCAATATTCGTTCCTTGCTGAATCAGAGGGGGAATCATACCGAAAAACTGGTTGGCCCGGTTGAAGTTCACCTGGGCATTGCTTTGTTTGGCAAAGTATCCTGCCCAGCGCTGAAAGAAGTTGTTTTCTGCCCCAGACGCTTTGATCGTCTCGATCATCTCAAAACCAGCCATGGTGACGCCGGAGAGTTTCCCCCCATCACGCATGACAAGTCTACTCAGATTGACTCGTTTTTCCGCGATCAGACGAACTGCAAGAATGTTCAGCAAAGCAGCGGCCATCCCGATGATGGCAAGAAGGATATTATATCTGAGCATGATGCCCAGATAGAGTAGGAGCAAAATGGTGTTCAAGAAAATTGGAGCTAACTGGCCGATCAGTGTAGAGGCAATGGCTTCATTGCCGGCCTGACGGGAGGAAATGTCGCCAATGGAGCGCTGGGCGAAGAATTCTACCGGCAGTCTGAGGACATGCCACATGAATGAGGCGTTGGCCTCAATCGCTAGCTTACCTTCTATTTTCAGCCAGTAGACGCCTTGAAGAGCGGAAACCACAAATTGAAAAAGTAAAGTGAAAGCAACTGCCGCCCAAAAAGGGACCAGCCACTCCCGGTTTTTTCCCGTAAGAATGTGGTCCATAAACACGCGCGAGAACACCGGAATAATAATGCCGATTCCGGCTGTGAGCAAACCGGTGAGAATGACAAAGGCAAAGGCAGTGCTGGTACCGGTCAGCCTCTTTCTGGCAAAATCCCAGACACTCTTGGGCTTGCCAGAAGGGGCAAAGTCGTCCGTAGTTTCGAAGCAAAGGACAACGCCTGTAAAGGATTTGTCGAATTCGTCAAGGTCGACCTCGATCGTTCCTCGACCGGGATCATTGATGACCGCCTTTTTCTTCTTAAACCCGTTCAGCACAACAAAGTGATTAAAGTCCCAATGAATAATGGCTGGGAAGGTAATGTCTCTCAAGTCCTCTGGTTCCATGCGATAACCTTCGGCTCTTAGTCCGTGAGCCCGGGCCGCGATCAGCAAGTTGCGTGCATTACAACCATCCCGGGAGACACCACAATCGGCACGAAGCTGCTCTAGGGGCAACCACTTGCCATAATAAGCTAAAACCATACCGAGAGAAGCAGCCCCGCATTCAAGTGTTTCCATCTGCATAACAACAGGCACTTTTGCTACCTTAGGCATATGATCCCCCCGCCTGCTAAAGTATTAGCTCATAGGGACGGTAGTTCTTCACGACAATTTGCAGACGACAAGAGGTGCCGATGGAAATCACCAAGTCTTCGCCTTTTCTATTCGACCACTTCAGCTTGTTGGCAGAAGCAGAATCAACGGTGAGGGTAACCCGAATCTCAACGCTATTATCCTCCGGAAGCAAACTCCTAGCGTACTGCTCATTGCCCACTTGGGCCAGTACGTCTGCTGCAGATACGGGATAGGTGCCAACGGAGGTGATATGACCATACATAAATCCGTATTCTTCCCGAGGAGCAAAGTCAGGAGAGACCTGCACTTCCATGCCTTCGTGCAACTTGCGGGCTGCGGATATGGGAATGTAACCGATCAATTGGCGATCATCGGCGTATTTCTTTTGCTGAGCAATGGTGACAATGGCCTCTGAAGAGGTGATGGTTTCGTTCGTTGACTTTGCGGAAAGAACAAGGCCAGACACAGGGGAAAGTACAAGGGAACCACTTTCATATTCGGCAATCAGAGAATCTATCAGGCGCTGATCAGGGGTTGGCGAATTTCTCTCCTGGTTAATTTGCCGGATCAGATCGTCTTGGGGAATCACAGCTAGGATCTGCCCCGCCTCCACGAAATCTCCGACTCTAACCCGCATATTGCTAATCCGGCCTCCTACGGAAGGGATCACTGTTGTCACGCCATGTTCCGGAAAGATGATGCCAAAGGCGCTGACCGTCTCCGGTATATTTCCATAAAAGCCCCAGAACCCAACGGCAATCAAGAGGGCCAAGCAGGCTAGGAGCGCGGCCCAGACACCAACGTGTGTAATTTTGATGTATTCATGTAAGCGCTCTGGCGATGCTATGCGCTCTAGGGACGATTTTCTAAAGAGGCCTGGTTCCACAGGGCTCTACCCCCTATCCTCCACAAGTCGTGCAGAAAACTCTTCGCTAAAGAAAAAACCCAGACAGAGACCAAACCTTTCTGGGAATCATCAGTAGGCTAGGCAGAAGCTGCCCTGAAAAACTCTCCGGCGAGGTCCACACGGCAGTACAAATCGTTCTGCATACATCTGGTTTTTACATTTTCTGCCTCATTGGGGAAAAATCCTACCGCGAACCGAAATTTTTCTAGTCGCTCATTCGGCACGCGTAGAAATAGTCTGGGCGCCTTCCAAAAAGGGAGGCGCCCAACTTGTTCTAATCTAATTTACAGCCTCAACTACAATTAAGGGCTGCAGCTGGAATGGTTTCGGAGCAAAATTCCGGTCCATCCACATGAAGAACCAGCGCTCTAAAGGATAGTAGTAATAGCCATCCTGCCAATGATCAGAGGTATCGTAAGGGTCTGCAAATACCAAAATGTCATCGCCAATCCCTGGCGTACCATTGGTGTCGTAGCCAATGATCACTTGCCAGTGCCCGTCCCAGTCTCCCCAGGCAACAATGATGGGCCTATTCGCCTTCAGATGGCCAGTGAGCCAGGTAACAAAATAACTCTCCGCTGCGTCAACCCAATCTTCACTGGCATCGTCGTTTTCCCTGGTGTACAAACTGTTCAGAGAGAAGGTTGGCCAAAGATTACCCACATCGCCAGGAGTAAAGCCGTCTTGCTCACCCACGAGATCACTTATGCCATAGTCTTCTCTGTAACTTGTCTCCAGCACTTCAAAGCCCTCTAGATTGCTGAAGAAATTGTAGATCTGTCCGATATCTGTACCGTACTCATAGTAGTTGTCGGCGCTGCCAGGTTTGGACCCTGGAGTATCCAAGTCCGTCGAGGACTTCATGATTTCCGCCAGTCCCATTTCGGTGAAATCATTATTGCCAAAGTGCTGTAACACCATGAGTACTGCTGCATTGCCACTGGACCATTCTGTTGTTTGCTGGTATGTCTTAAACTTAGGGATGATCGTCAGCTGATCATCGGATGTCATATTGTAGAAGTCAAGGTTCACATAGTAGCGGGAGTTCGGATTATCTCCAGCGTTAGCATAGGCATGGGCCCCACCATAATGGCTAGGATCTACTGGGACAATCATCTCAGGTTTTGATTTTGCTTGAGCCTGAACACTTCCTGCCACAAGGCTCAGCACCAATAGCAGCAGAACTAAAGGGAATTTCTTCTTCATATGTCAAAAACCCCTCCCGTCCAAAGTTATTTTGAGCCCCGTGCCGCACCACACGGCAGACACAAACCATCCGGCGTACGCTCTTCGTAGCACAGATCCTTCCCACAAACTTCGCAAAATGGGCCTAGGAAATGCGGCCGAGAGGCCCCTCCCTTTACCTTTTCCATCTCTTGATCAGCAATTTTCTCTGTCTTGACCTTCCTGTTTTTCTCCATCACAAATCCTCCCTAAATTTGTTTTTCTTTCGATACGAAAGACACTACAGTACATCGGAGCATCAACCAATACAAAAACCCGCCCCCAGAGTGCACTCGGCCACCAAGGCAAAGAAGCTAAGGTATGGAGGACATCCCCCCTACAATTTAGAATACATCTTCGGATGCTTGCGTACAATGCGCCTGAATGGAGTGGAGAGCAGAAATGGAGAGTAAGTCTAAAGACACGACGTTTGTTAAAAGAGCGCTATTATTGGCAGGATTGGTGCTAGTTATTGCATATTTCGGTCAAATCGTACAGGCACTGAAGACCGTCTATGGAATTTTACATCCGCTGGTATTGGGCTTTATGATTGCTTACGTCGTCAACATTCTCATGCGTTTCCTGGAAAGGCACTATTTCCCCAAAGCAGAACAGAGCTGGATTCACAAGACCAAACGACCGGTTTGTCTCCTTCTCTCCTACGTTCTTATACTCTTGATCCTTGTGGCGGTCATTACGCTCGTACTACCAAAGGTCGTAGATACGATTCGGGCACTATCTGCCGTATTGCCTGAATACTGGGAGCAAATACGCAGATGGTTCGGGGATCATCAAGAGCAGTGGTCCTTCGTCAATGAGTGGATGAGCGGAGATAGCTTTAGCTGGGATAGCATTTCTGAACGCATCCAATCCAGCGTTCCCCAGAGCATCGGTGGAATTTTGACCTCGTCGATTAGCCTGCTCTCAGGGTTCACATCGGGACTCTTTAGCCTTATTGTAGGATTAGCTTTTTCTGCTTACCTTCTAGCCAGTAAAGAGAGACTGTTGGCTCAGATCAAGAGACTTCAAGAGGCCTTTATAGGACCAGAAACGGCAGCTCGGCTCAATACGGTTCTTTCGGTAGCCAACGAGAGTTTTTCCAATTTTATTACTGGGCAATGCACCGAAGCTGTGATCTTAGGGGCACTTTGCATACTGGGGATGCTCATCTTTGGCTTTCCCTATGCGACATCCGTAGGCATCTTTATCGGTGTCACATCACTCATTCCCATTCTAGGCGCCTATCTCGGAGCAGCAGTAGGTGTATTATTGATCTTCCAGGTAGACCCTACCAAAGCCCTCTTGTTTATTGTTTTCATCATAGTACTACAACAGCTGGAAGGAAATCTGATCTATCCCAGAGTGATGGGTACCTCTATTGGCTTACCAGGGATCTGGGTATTTGCAGCTGTCATGATTGGCGGCGGCCTGGGCGGTATTGTCGGAATGCTGTTTAGCGTACCAGTAGCAGCAACCATTTACAAGCTGGTTCGGACAGCGGCAAACGATAGGCTACGGCAATCCCGCTCTACCTAAAAGGACCAAGTCACATAGACAACGTCACCACGGATTTCCACAGGGCAGGGACTGAAGCCGTACTTGGCAAAGGCAACTGAGGTGTCCAGCGGGTTTCCCTCGCTGTCACTTAGATAGAAGGTATCCACTCTCACCCAGGCACTGTGGAGATAGAAATCGGCATCATCGGGACTGACAAAACTCCATGTGCTTGAAACTACCTCTTCCGGTTCAAGCGTCACAGACTCCTGTGTGCTTTTCTGGATCTCCCGCCCAAGGTTACCTGACAGGTTGCTCCAACCCCAGCCGTACGAGGTAGCGATTTTTGGGACCAGCCGATAGAACATTTCGGAAGCTTGTTCCAGCGTTGTCCCATGGCGATATGTAATGGTCCGGGACTGACTAGCACCTCCAGGCAAGACTTCTGTTTCAATCAGCTCAAAATGGACTTGATGGCTCACACTTGGGATCTCCGGCAGTAATTCTTCATAGACATCGTCCGCGATCCAAGCCGATGCATAGCGGCTCTTTTCGCCCTCCATAAGTTCCGGCGGTTGGATGGTTCCATTGCGAACAAAGTAACTCCAAATGTCCTTGAAGGCGCTAAGATCGATGAAAGGATAGATCACGAAATAGGGAACAAGTTCCGCATAAACAGAAACCGGCTCACCCACTTGAAGAAGAATAGGGTCCGTTTTCTTGGGAAGAGCATCGTCTATACTGCTTGGCTTGGGAAATGGGTTCGGCTCTCCCAGAAGGCCGTTGATTGTAAGTGTTATCTCCGCAGAGATCGTTTGATAGGTAGCTCGTAAGACTACCGGCCCCTCATAGTTCCAGCTGGAGGCACGAAAACCGGAATCAACCAGGGTACCTGACCCCTTGATAATCTCCCAGTCAGCTATGACAGCCACTTTTTTCCCCGTCTTTGTTTTACCCACTGCGCTCAATTGAGCTGTTTCACCAAAGCCCAGGACTTCATGACTTGCCGTGAGCTCCAGGGTTTGAATCTCCCCTGCACCACCAAACAGACAGCCAGACATAATAAGGGAAACTATAGCTAAGACAAGGACAACTGTTGCCCTAGGCCAACCACGCATATCATGCTCTCCTCCTTTTTCACCCTCCTATTTTCAGTCTAACCAGAGGGTTTATGGAGTCAATATCACCTAGGGACAGTCTTACCAAGTAACAGACAACAAAAAGCACTCCCCAACCCTATGGAAAGTGCTTTCTCTGTGGAAGACTTCTTGGATGAGCTAACAAAAAGGAATCGCGCCATCGACTTCAAGCAAGACTTCTTTGGCGACAACCAAACAGTAGTTGATCACGAAGTTCAGGGTGATCTGCTGCCCAACAGCAATGGGTTCACCAATGATTCGAAACTCTACATCGTGCTTTTGTACAACTACCTGACCTGGCCATTGCGTGAGATCGAACGGACAAACCACGGCGTCTTCTCGGTAGGTGACTGTCGACGTAGCCGACCCCGACGGATCCGTTGTTGTGACCTGCAGTTGCCAGGTGTTGAACACCTTGTCTTGGTCTACTATAGCCGTGAAAGAAAGGGGAACAAGCGTGACAGTGAACGGCTCTATAGGAACGCCAGGGACACCAAATGTGATCTGGTTGTTGGGTTGCTGCACCTTTTCCTTACAAAGTACCTTCAAGGTCTTAAGCGTATGATTCTGGAAGTTTTGAAGCTCCATCTGATCTGAAAGAAATCCCATTGGAACACCTCCTTTCGTGTCTTGAACTACAAGCTGGTGATCAATCGCGGTCTGCCCACATGCATAGGCCTTCCCGAGGGATTAGCAGAACCGTATCGCACCATTGACGTTGACCAGCACTTCTTTGGCTACAACCAAACAGTAGTTGATGACGAAATTGACGGTGACATCTGCTTCCTCAACAATAGGGT
>JAAZLY010000307.1 GCA_012799115.1 Bacillota bacterium | reverse complement strand
AGTACGACCTGTCCTAAATCCGTAATTTCTAGCTCCGCACCAAAAATGGGCCGAACTCCAGCTTTATGGCAGCATCTCTCGAACTCCCCGTGCCCGGCGGTGGTAGCCCAATCCGTTAGAGCTAGGGACTCGATGCCGAGTTGTGCAGCCTGCTCCACTAGATCCTCTACCTTGCAGACAGATTGTAAGAGAGAGTACTCACTATGGGTATACAATTGTGCAGAACCCGACAATGCGCTCACCCCCATCAACAAAAAAGGGCCGCAGCCCTTTTATTGCTTGTCTGTATCTTCCCGATAAATGATCGCCCCGAGTTTCTTCAGCTTATCTTCAAAGAACTCATACCCTCGGTCCAGAATTTCCACTCCGTAGAGCTCTGTTCGTCCTTCAGCAGCTAACGCGGCTATGGCCAGGGCCGCGCCGGCCCTCAGGTCTGTAATTTCAACAGGAGCGCCCGTGAGCTGCGGAACGCCTCGGATAATGGCAGTCCCTTGCTCAATCTTGATATCTGCTCCCATCCTTCTTAGTTCATCCACGTAGCGAAAACGATCAAAGATTGTCTCTCTAACCACACTGGTTCCATCGGCCAAACACATGGCCGCTACCAGAGGTTGTTGCAGATCCGTGGGGAACCCAGGGTAAGGTAGCGTCTCCACATCAATTGGTTTGAGACGATGGGGAGCTTTCACATGCAGTTCGTTGTCGCCTCGGGTCAAGGCGACACCTGCCTCTTCTAATTTGACAATGGGCACACGCAAGTGCTCAGCAACAACGCTCTTAATGTGGATCTCCCCGCCTGTGATGGCCGCTGCAAAGAGAAACGTTCCCGCTTCAATGCGATCTGGAATAATGGAATATTCAATGCCATGCAGACGATCGACACCCTCGATACGAATGCTCTCTGTTCCAGCACCCCTCACCTTGGCTCCCATTCCATTTAGGAAGATGGCCAGATCTACGATTTCAGGTTCTTTCGCCGCATTTTCCAGAATTGTGGTTCCCTCAGCCAAGGAGGCCGCAATCATCAAGTTGATGGTCGTGCCAACGCTGGCGCGATTTACGTAAATATGCGTACCATGAAGAGCTTTGGCTTCTGCCTTCATGTACCCATGTTCAATCACTACCTCGGCACCCATTTGGGTAAACCCCTTGATATGGTAATCTACTGGACGAGAACCAATAGCACAGCCACCAGGAAGGGGCACTTCAGCCTGCCCGAGGCGAGCCAAGAGTAAACCTGCGCTATAGAAGGAAGCACGCATCTTGCGCACTAGGTCATAGGAGGCTTGGTATTTGTCCAGGGTGGAACCTCGAATATGTAAGCGTTCTTGATCATCAAACCAAACGCCAACCCCTAGATCCTGAAGAATGAGGCAGATCGTGCCAATATCGCTTCCCTGAGGAATGTTGTCCAGTACACACTCGCCTTCCGTGGCCAATGCCGCAGCTACAATTATGGCGAGGGCGCTGTTTTTTGCCCCACTTATTTCCACCGTTCCGCGGAGAGGCTTTCCACCTTCAATTACTAAACGAGCCATAAATACGCCTCCCTATGCTAGTCCTTTGAAATAGTCTGCAACTATCTCTTCTAAAAGGTCATTTCGTTCGATGGATTGAATAAGACGTCTGGCATCGCCATGCGCTGTAATATACGAAGGATCACCCGAGACAAGATAACCAACAATTTGATCTAGGGGTTGGTACCCCTTTTCTGTCAAGGCTGCCCATACTTTCGCCAAAATCTCCCTCGTATCGTTGGCTTCTTTATCGATGGCCGAAAACAGCCGTGTCCGATCCGATACTCCCATTAAAGCCCCTCCCTCTTAACAATATCCTCTCACTGCCTAAATCATTCGCTTCCAGAGCCCCTGCTCTGACCGCCTGATACCTATTTGGAAAAGGCGATGTCCGCCACACCTTCTGCAATATTATGGGCGTGGTCTGCCACCCGTTCTAGATTACTGACAACATCCAAGAACAGTACGCCTGCTTCAGGATTGCAGAGCCCTTCGTTAAGGCGGGCAATGTGGTTCGTACGATAACGTCTTTCCAAATCGTCAACCTTATCATCTTCGCCAATGAGACTGGTCGCTTCATTCACATCCTGGTGGGCTAGGGAGTGGAGCACGCTGCGGGAGATGCGATCCACTTCAGCAAACATGCTCTGCAAATCGTCTCTAGCGGCATCACTAAGCTCGTGTCGCCCATTCTCTCGTGCCTCTGCTAACTCAGAAATGTTGATGGCGTGGTCTGCCATACGTTCTAGGTCGTTGACAATATGCATCAGATTCACCATCCCCCGCGCCTCACTCTCATTCATGGAGTACTGATTGGCCTTGGCCAAAAAGGCGGTGATGGCTGTTTCTAACGTATTAACAACTTCTTCTCGCTGTTGAAGATCCTTGAGCTGATCGGTCGTACCGGTTACAAAGGCTGCAACAGCTCGATCCACCATTTCCACAGCGATTTCCCCCATCCGGACAGCCTCTTTTTGGGCACTAATGAGTGCACCAGGGGTTTGAATGAGGCGTTCATCTAGATACTTCGGTTTCGCTTCAAACACACCATCTTCCCCGGGAATCAGAGCAGTGACGAGCCGGACAAAGCGGGGCAAAAGCGGAAACAGAATTACGGTCGTGAAGACATTGAACAAGGTATGGGCATTAGCAATCTGACGAGCCACCGTATTACCCGTCAAAAGGACCAGACTAGTAAAGGGCCGACGTAATATAATGAATAGAATCACACCCGTTACGTTAAAGAGAACATGGCTTAAAGCTACCCTCTTTGCCGTAACAGGCGAACTGAGTGAGGCTAGAACCACTGTGATGCAGGTGCCGAGGTTAGCACCTACAATCAACGCTAACCCAGCTGGAAGACTCAAAATGCCTTGCCACGAAAAGGCAATAGCAATACCTGTTGTCGCACTAGAACTTTGGATTACCATCGTAAAGAGGGCGCCTGCCAGGATACCCAGGATAGGCCGATCACCGATGGCTACCAAAAGTTGGAGGAACGGTTCATACTCCCGCACGGGACTGACAGAACTACTCATCGTCTGGAGCCCAAGAAGGAGCAGACCAAACCCGAGAACGCCCATGCCACCATAGCGATAGAGTTTCTTCTTGGAAAAGTAGTAGAAAAGAGCTCCAACTGCAATCAAGGGATAGGCCAAGCTATAGATGTCGAAGGAGATGGCTTGCGCTGTTATCGTCGTACCAATGTTGGCTCCCATGATAGTACCAACCGCTTGGCTCAGTTTCATCAGACCAGAATTTACAAAGCCGACAATCATCACTGTCGTAGTAGAACTGGACTGTAAAATGGCAGTTACACCTGCACCTGTCAACGCAGCGTTGATGGGTCTTGATGTAAAGAGCTCCAAGATGCGACGCATCCGTTCGCCTGCAGCCTTCTGTAGTCCGTCAGCCAGAAGCTGAATACCTAGGAGAAACAGGCCAAGTCCACCCAACAGACCAACGACAATTGCAGCAACACCTATGTTCAAAACCGCACCCCTCACCGATTAGATTCTGGTTACTCTTTCCCTATAGTGGCATAAGGTATGTAGAAGAACGAAGGAGGATTGTCCATGAAGGTACTACTTCTCTCCGACTTTTTCCTGAGCGGCCAAACAACCCATGTCCTAGAGTTAGCCAAGGAACTTCAAGCACTGGGAACTCAAGTTCACATTGCTTTTGGCACAATCCATAGTAAGCTCTTTCGCACCCATTACAGGCACTATCTTGGGCAACAGCAGATCTCCTTCTCTGAAGAGGCGGATCTTGCGAGACTCATCTCCCTATCTGGCAAGTTCAAGCCAGATTTGATTCATAGTCAAAGCTCAACTCTGTTTCAGAGAGCTCAACTCTTAGCTTCTCGCTTAAGTGTACCGTATATTCTTACCTGTCATGGTCTTGGTTTTAACCAAGCCCGCTATCGCTATCTTATCCAGGACGCTTCTGCGGTGATCGCAATTGGGCCCAATGTCGCGAAAGAAATCTCTCATCTTAATCCCAATATCACCGTGATCCTAAATGGAATCGACACCGCCCGCTTTGCTCCGTCTCCAGATCACAAGGGTTCCCGCAAGGACATCATCTATGTTGGTCGCCTAGAGGAGAAACGGATTGAGCCCCTCAGACACTTGGCCCGGATCCATCAAGAGATAACTTCAAAGCCACTTTGCATTATCTCCAACTGGAATCCAAACATACGAAATACGAGGTTCAAACCTTGGCAAGCAGACCTTGTTCCCCACTTCCAAAACTCTGGAATCGTGGCCGCCTGCGGACGCACCGCTCGAGAAGCATTGAGTTGCGGGAATGCGATACTTCTTATGCAGCAAAGCTATGATGGTATCATCTCACCAAGCCTTGTAACCCGGTGGGACTTCGACTTCAGTGGCAATCTAGGCCGTTTTTCCTATGAGCAATTACGCAAGGACTTAAGCGGGCTCCTGCGATCCAACTACCGACTAAAGAAACTTCAGACTTGGGGACGCAACTACGCCCTCGTCCACCTCTCTAGTGAGCAGATGGCGAAGAAGACACTAGCGGTCTATCAAGAACTCCTATCTCCCCAAAAAAAGCCCCATCAAGATCGATGGGGCTTCGATGACAAATGGCTGGGGGACTAGGATTCGAACCTAGACTAGATGAGTCAGAGTCATCCGTCCTGCCGTTAGACGATCCCCCATTACTGTAACCGAATATACCACATCCACTCGGAAAATGCAAGAGCCTCTACTGATTCTTAGATAGCCTGCCCCGCGAGGTCGTCGTGGATCCCTTCTTGCATATTCACATGACGTGCAGCACAGAATAAATAGTCGCTGAGTCGATTCAAAAAGGGAAAAATGTTTTCTTGTTCATGATCAATTTCGTTGTCAATGGCAACAATAAGACGTTCCGCCCTACGGCAGACGCTACGAGCCACGTGAAGCAAGGACGCCCCTTCCGATCCACCAGGGATAATGAAGTCCGTCAAAGGTGCTAGCTCAGCCTCAAGGACATCAATGGCAACTTCGAGCCTCGCCACATCCTCTGGCAGCAGTCTTCCTGGTCCTCCGGCCAGGATTGAGGCTATCACAAAGAGACGCCTTTGCACCCAAACCAGAACATCCACCAGATCTCCTTTAGACAGGCGGGCGATGGCCAGGCCGAGAAAACTCGATAGTTCATCAACCGTACCATAAGCCTCAACGATACCGTCGTTCTTACGAACCCGAACACCATTCGCCAACTTGGTTAGACCTTTGTCTCCACTTCTCGTATAGATCTTCACTGTTCTCTGATCTCCACAGTCCAAGTGATCTCGGCTGTCTTATTCACCATGCCTGCTACAGAACAATACTTATCCAAAGAGAGTCTAACTGCATCTTCAAGTCCCTTGCGAGTTAGATTTTCCCCCTCAAAGACGAAAGTCATGTCAACTTTGCTGAAGACTTGGGGATGCTCATTTGCCCGTTCGGCTTTGACAAAGACTTCAAAGTCCCGTACTTTCAACCGCTTTTTCTCAATAATGAGAGCTACGTCAATACCCGAACACCCTGCTAAACCCAGGAGAACTAACTCCATAGGGCTGGCCGCGGTTCCACCACCGCCGTTTTCCTTGGTGACGTCCATCACTACTGCGTGGTTCGAACCTGAGACACCGTAAAACCCAAGTTTTCCGTCCCACTTCACTTGAGCCTGCATTAGATCAACTCCTTTTCTTTGAGCATCGCCTTCGTTCTTTCAAGGCGTGCAAGAACCCTCTCCTTACCTAGAAGCTCTAAGACATCGTAGATACCTGGGCTCACATTTGTACCAGTCAAGGCCACACGAATGGGTTGAATGAGGTCACCCATTTTGATGCCAAAGGTCTCGAGACCCACTTGAAACTGGGGCTTCAACGTCTCTTCGTCAAGCTTCACCGCAGCCTGGACCGCACCATAGACAAAGTCCAAAACACTTTCTGTATGGGGCTTCGTCATGATCTTCTGAACGATCTCTTCTTTGTACTCATAGTCATCCCTAAAGAAGTACTCCGCCAGTTCAACGACTTCCGCTATGAGTTTCATCCGACTCTGGAGTTCTTTGAGAATCCGGATAGCGTATTCCTTAACCTCTGGACTTGGTGCTTCCGGGAGATATCCGGCTTTCTGCCAGAAAGGTAGTGCCACTTCATACAGTTCTTCCAATGAAAGATTGCGAATGTAAACCCCGTTCATCCATTCTAGTTTCTGAATGTCAAAAACTGCAGGGTTCTTCGACACGCGCTCCAAACCAAACTTCTCTACAAGTTCGGATGTGGAGAAAATGGTTTGGGAATCATCATAGCCCCAACCGAGCAACGAAAGGTAGTTGACCATAGCCGAAGCTAGATATCCTTCATCATAGAACTGAGTAACAGATGTAGCTCCATGACGCTTGCTCAACAGAGACTTGTCGGGTCCCAAGATCATAGGAATATGGGCAAACTTCGGTACGGCAAATCCCAGCGCCTGATAAATCTGAATCTGCTTAGGGGTGTTGGAGAGGTGATCCTCACCCCGGATTACGTGGGTAATCTTCATGAGAGCATCGTCCACCACAACGGCGAAATTATACGTGGGCATACCATCAGATTTAAAGATAACAAAGTCATCAACCTGGGTCACATTATCGAATTTGACATTGCCCCGGACCAAATCCTCAACAAGAGTTTCCCCTTCTTCTAGGGCCTTGAAGCGAATGACAGGAACTCGTCCCTGTTCCCTAAAGTTCTGTTTCTCCTCTTCGCTCAAGTGAAGGCAGCGACCATCATAACGGGTACTTTGTCCGAGTTTGATCTGCTCTTGCCGCCTTTGATCTAGCTCCTCAGGGCTACAGTAGCACTCGTAAGCTCTACCCTTTTCCATAAGGACGTCGGCGTATTCTCTGTAGAGATCCAAGCGTTGGCTCTGATAATAAGGTCCGTAGTCCCCATCTTTGCCAGGGCCTTCATCCCAGTCAAGCCCTAAATACTCCAAAGCATCTATAATCACTTGTGTAGCAGCTTCTGTCGAACGTGCCGCGTCTGTGTCTTCAATCCGTAGGACAAACGCACCTCCATGATGCCTGGCATAAAGCCAGTTAAACAAAGCTGTACGGGCTCCTCCCACATGAAGATCACCTGTTGGACTTGGTGCGAACCTTACTCTTACTGTGCTCATTAAAAAACCTTCCTCCCAAATACCGAAATTCTTGTCTTTCCTTTGACTAGCTCCCTAGCCAGCTCTCGATAGGCTAGGGCCCCTGGAACTTGGATCTTTGCTTCAAACACCGGCGCCTGATCCCTCGCGCTCTCTGCAAAGCGGATACTTCGGGCCACCGTATGAGGAAACACATAAAGCTGCGGAAACTCCGTACTAAGAAGTTCTAATATCTGTCTTCCATGCAAAGTGCGGCTGTCGAACATGGTTGGCAAGAGTCCCGCAATCTTCAATTTACTGTTTAAAGACCCTTTCACCTTGGCAATCAACTTCAACAAAGCGCGGGTACCCCGGATACTCAAAAACTCGCAAGACACTGGAATAATTACTGCATCTGCCGCAGCAAGTGCGTTGATCGTCAAGAGACCCAAGGAAGGTTGGCTATCCAACAAGACGAAGTCATAGCTATCCCTCACTTCATTAACAATCCTTGTGATCCGTCTCTCCCTTGCAGGGGCATTGACGAGTTCAAACTCTGCCAAAGACAGATCAATATTGGCTGGCAGTAAGTGAATACCATAGTCATTCGAGATGAGGATGTCCCGTGGCATGGTCTTGCGTGTCAGGCAGTGATAGATAGTCTTCCCTAGTTCCTCGGGTTCAAATCCTGCATAATAGGTTAAACCACCCTGTGGATCAAGATCTACAAGAAGCACCTTTTGACCAATATCGGCCAATGCGACCCCTAGGTTATAGGTCGAAGTGGTTTTTCCCACTCCCCCTTTTTGATTGGCAAGTACAATCACTGTAGCCACGCACGTTCACTCCCTCGTTTGCTAAGCGTTATTTCAACGAGACAATGCCGAAACCCTGCCAGGTTCTGGTTAACTCCGTGATTTCCTGAAAGGATCTTAGGCAAAAAGCAAGAATAGTAGCGTGAAGGGAAGTGACTCTATGTTCAATGTATATGTAACTCGAAAGCTACCAGGGTCTGCACTGGATCAATTGCGAGCGTTCTGCAATGTTACGGTACAGCCTGAGGACCGAAATATCACCAAGGCAGAACTCCTGCAGAACGTGGCGGGTCAAGATGCACTGATGTCTATGCTGTCGGATCCCGTCGATGCTGAGGTGATTGAAGCAGGCAAACAGCTCAAGGTCATTGCTAACTATGCTGTTGGCTTTAATAATATCGATGTAGTGGCGGCAAGTCAAAGGAAAATCCCCGTTTGTAATACTCCCGATGTATTGACGAATGCCAGTGCAGATTTTGCCTGGGCTCTCTTAATGAGTACAGCACGGCGGGTCATCGAGGGGGATATCATGACCAGAAGTGGTCAGTTCAAGGGCTGGGCACCTGAGCTTCTCCTTGGCGTTGAAGTCTACGGAAAGACGCTTGGAATCATCGGCGCAGGGCGCATCGGTCAAGCGGTAGCCAAGAGGGCCCTTGGCTTCGACATGCGTACTCTATATCATAATCGTACCAGACTTCCTCATACTGTAGAAGAGAAACTCAATATGGAGTACGTTGATCTGCAAACTCTCTTACGTCAATCGGACTTTGTCTCTCTACACTGTCCTTTAACCCCTGACACCAGGTATCTCATTGGCCAAGAAGAACTGGCGAGCATGAAGTCTACCGCCATCCTGATCAACACGGCTAGGGGCCCTGTAGTCGACGAGACCGCCCTGGTTGCAGCACTTAAGGACAACATAATCTATGGTGCAGGTCTGGATGTATTTGAAGATGAACCAGCCCTAAAACCCGGCTTGGCGGAACTGCCCAATGTAGTCTTGGCGCCCCACATCGCCAGCGCAGCCGTAGAGACTCGTGTTAAGATGGTGGAGATGGTTGTCCGCGATGTGCAAGCTGCACTTGAAGGGCGGAGACCAGCTAACCTTGTCAACCCAGAAATCTACTAAGGAGGACCGATCGAATATGGCGAAACGGATTTTCCGTTCTAGAGAAAAAAAGGTAGCCGGTGTATGCGGAGGTATTGCAGAATATCTTGACATTGATCCAACGATTGTCCGGCTTATTTGGCTCATCCTAGCGCTCGCTTATGGAACAGGACTCCTGGCTTACTTTATCTGTTGGATCGTGATCCCTGAGACTCCCTAATCCCTGTTGCTACAAGAATGCCCTTTAGGCGTTGATCCTAAAGGGCATTTTCTCCTTGGTATTGGGAAAAGCGGCCTAACTTGGCCGCCTCAAAATTCGATAATGGCTCCCCGGGTTGGACTCGAACCAACAACCCTTCGGTTAACAGCCGAATGCTCTGCCATTGAGCTACCGAGGAGTACTAACAATACTCTAGCACAGGTTTTTCCTGAAGTCAAGAGTAACACATCCTCCAATCTTCTCATATCTTGATATGAACCGTGAATGGGGTCTAGAGGAGATTAAGCCCCTGCGGTATTGATATGTAAAGGAGGATTCACTTTGGAAAACGACGACAAAGTCCATCATGATCAAGAGCAGCAAGCTGAAGTTTCGACTGAAGTGGGAGTCACTCAGGTCTGTGGACCAGGCACAACCCCTTATGTGGTACGCCCCGGGGATACGATGTTCTCCATCGCCCGCCAGTTCGGTGTCAGTCTCGATGCACTGATTGCAGCCAACCCCCAGATCACGGACCCAAGCCAGATACGTCCTGGACAGATCGTATGCATTCCGCAGGTAGTCTGTCCCACAGGCACCTTCGCCTATATTGTACAGCCAGGCGATACGATGTTTAGTATTGCTCGCAGATTTGACGTACCCCTCCAACAATTGATCGACGCCAATCCGCAGATCCCCGATCCAGCGAGGCTTGTACCAGGTCAAACCGTTTGCGTTCCCATTACCACACCGCCACCTGTAACGTGCCCACCAGGAACCTTCAGCTACACGGTACAGCCAGGGGATAGCATGTTTAGCATTGCCAGACAGTTTGGGGTTTCCCTCGATGCGCTCATCGCTGCCAATCCGCAAATCCCAAATCCGAACTTGATTTTCCCAGGACAAATTGTCTGTGTACCTCGTACCGCACCGGGCCCATGCCCACCGGGAACTTTCCCCTACACAGTACAGCCAGGGGATAGCATGTTCACGATCGCCAGAAAGTTTGGAGTCTCACTCAACGCCCTGATTGCTGCCAATCCGCAGATTCCAAATCCCAACTTGATTTTCCCAGGACAAATTGTCTGCGTACCAGGGAGCCAGCCCCCACCGCCCGGACAGTGCCCTGCTGGTACCTTCGCCTATACGGTTCGTCCAGGCGATAGTATGTGGAGCATATCCAGAAGGTTTGGAGTATCCCTCGACGCACTGATTGCAGCCAATCCCCAGATCACAAATCCAAATTTGATTTTCCCGGGTCAGACTGTCTGCGTACCCAATCGATAAGAAAGACTGCTAGTGAGTGAAGCGTGCACCTTCTGAGCATACTAGTCTCAGGAGGTGTACCTTTACATGTTAAAAGCACAAGTATCCTTGTATCCCGTTCACCAGATGGAAGTGAACAACTTACGGGGCCTCTCCGCCCAGTTTTTGGACGAGCATGCCCTAGATTACGATTTACAGCCACGTCATACGTCCATCGACACCGTAATATCTGGCGAAGAAGATGAAGTGTGGACAGCCCTACGCCATCTACTCCAAGCTAACCTGCAGGTAGGTCATGATGTAGTCATGGTCACTACAATAACCCATTGGGATGGAGCCGAAAAGGCTTGACTGATGAATGAGAATTTGCTACTCTGAACCTGAGCACTGGTGAAAGTGTTCACCGTCTAATACTTTTGTGGAGGTATGTATGTGAAAAAATTATCTTTGGTCCTAACTCTAGTTGTGGTTTTATCCCTTTCGTTAGTGGCTCAGGCCGCATACGTCGATGGCACCTATGAAGCTTGGAGCGATGCGAGCGACAAGAGCATCCAATCGTCCAAAGTCTTCATTGAAGACGGTAAGATCGTTGCTGTTATTCTTCGTGAGTTCACGGACAAGCATGTAGAAAAAGATTGGTCAAGCTATGCGTGGCCGCAAGCCGGCGAAGCCGCACGCACCTTGGGTGCACAGTTTGTAGCAAACCAAGCCGCTGAAGCAGATATCGTAACTGGGGCAACAGGCAGTTCCACTGGCTGGATCCAAGCAACAGAAAGAGCACTCATTAAAGCTAGTGGCGTGGAGCCTACAAACAAGTATTTCGATGGTACCTTCCTCGGCCGTTCGGAAACCTCTTCTTATGGTCAGTACTATAAGGTCGTCTGGGTTACACTGAAGGATGACAAAATCGTTGACTACAAAGTTCAACGCGTTTTGCCTGACCACACCATCCAAGATCCCGCTGAATACGGCTGGCCTCTAGAGATGGCTCGCGATGCGTATAAGGAAGCAGCGATGCAAGCTGAACCTGGATATGTAGATGTGATCTCCGGCGCAACCGGTCTAACCCATCAATCCAACCACGCAGTGCGGGATGCTTTAGACAAAGCACTAACAAAGTAGCATCACCATTTCGCCCACTAGAAAAGCACCCAGATTTGATTCCTGGGTGCTTTCTTTGATCTACTAGTCCTAAAAGCCCATAATGTTGTAGCCGGTATCAACGTAGATGACTTCACCGGTGATACCGCTCGCTAGGTCACTGGCCAAGAATGCTGCTGTGCCTCCCACTTCACTTCCCTCGACCGTTCGCTTGAGGGGAGCCTTGGCTGCGTGTACCTCCAAGATATCTAGGAATCCAGAGACCCCCCGAGCAGCAACTGTGTTGATGGGTCCCGCAGAGATCGCATTCACCCTGACTCCAGCTGGCCCCAGATCATGGGCCAAGTAGCGAACACTTGCCTCGAGGGCTGCTTTGGCAACACCCATCACATTGTAACTCGGCATCACCTTTTCCGCCCCATAGTAGGTTAAGGTGGTAACGCTAGCCTTATCACTAAAGACTGGCGTGAGTGCCCGGGCCAGAGCAACCAACGAATAGGTACTGATCTCTAGAGCAGTTAAGAAATGCTCCCTTTCGGTAAAGAGATAGGCATTTTGCAAAGATTCCCTAGGTGCAAAGGCCAAAGAATGCACCAGTCCATGGATCGTCCCCGCCTCTTTTCGGACTGTGTCTTGCAGAGCGTCAATCTGCTCCGGGAAAGACACGTCGCAGGGCAAGATTGCCACCGGACTGTGAGTTAGTTCCTTGGCAAGGTCCATTACAGATCCCTTGGTCCGCTCGTTTTGGTATCCTAAGATGAGCCTCGCTCCCTGGGCATCCATGGCTTTGGCAATAGCCCAGGCGATACTGCGCTTATTAGCAATATTGAAAATAGCAATACGCTTTTCTTGTAGTAACACATGAACACCTCTTCAACTTGTTTGTGAAGGTATTAGGCACTATTCTCAACATTCCTGCGAACCACTTTTATGATCTGGTACTAATCTGTTTCTCCATCTCCTGCCCGCCGCTCATTGAGGCGAAACACTAGCCGGAGCAGACTATCGGTCAGATGCATATCTTCGACAAGCACATGATCTGGTACTGTCAGATGCGTCGGCGAGAAATTCCAAATGCTGTCTACTCCACCTTCTACCAAAAGGTCGCAAACACTCTGTCCTGCAGCCTTCGGCGTGGCAATGATGCCGATATCAGCTGGATGTTCCTTGAGATATGAAGTAAGTTCATCGACGGAGCGAATAATGCATCCCCCGTGGCGGTTGCCAATTAAGTGAGGATCGACGTCAAAGATAGCTTCGATTTCAAAGCCCTCCGCTCGGAACCACTCATAGCTACCTATAGCCTTCCCCAAGTTTCCCGCTCCTACCAACACCATCGCATATTTCTGCTTGATACCTAAGATCTGCTTCACTTGATCGAGAAGCTCTGCCACATTGTACCCATAGCCTTGTTGGCCAAAGGAACCAAAGTAGCTTAAATCAGAACGAATTTGGGCAGCGGTGAAGTCCAGCGCCTCTCCTAGTTGGGCTGAAGAAACTCTCTCCACTCCCGCTAACTCCAGTTCTGTTAAATAGCGAAAATACACGGGCAAGCGGCCAACAACTCCCTGTGGAACTGTCTCCCCCTTTTTCCTCCCTCGTAATGTCATCGTTCTCCTCCTCGAAAGTCAGTTTCCTTGATCCTGTTAATAATTCGACAAGAATTGCTTGCATCCTTTTTCACAAGACAATTTACTCCACTACAATCTCCCTGACTTCCTCCAGGCGCTGATCTGTGATTCCGTCCCGCACTGTGATCAAGGTCCGATAGATTCCTCGCGGTGCCCACCAAGGAATATCTACGTAGATGTAGAACCATGTAGTCAGAGGAGGCTCCAGATACCACTCCTCTAGTTCCAGAACATCCTTCTGGGTAAAGAGCCGAAGGCCACCCGTAGTCTCCAGGGCCACATCTACATTGAGTTGCAGGTAGAAAAACGTATCCTCCTCCGCCACACCGAAATCTGCGATTTCCAGGTAGGCATATCCCCTCTCGCCCCGGGCAAACGTGCCTTCAGGGTTTGGATCGTAATCATCTTCACCTCGTACCTCGTAGGCCCACTCCGCTACGGTGAAGTGCATGCCTGGCGCTTCTAGCACTTCAGCTCCTGCATAACCAGGGCAGAGCAAACCGAAAAAGATACACAGGCTTAACACTACTAACATATCCATACCCCTATTCTAACTAGGATTTACCCTATAAATGTGTAATACTTAAAGTGGGAAAGGATGAGAGCTTTGCTAAAAGAGTTGAACCAGGGAACCTGGAGTCGACCTACCGATAAGTCTGCAGTCTATCTGGAAATCGCCCCTGGTGATCGATGGGGGATTCGAGTGACACTCATCGATACATATGCCAAGGTCGAGGCTGTGGATGGCCCTAAGGGCGTTTGGTACAAAGCCCCTGACCGTTATAGCACCACTCTCTACCCGCCTGGATTTTTCGAACGACTTTCTGGCATTACTCTCGAGAGCAAGATCATGGCTGAGGTGCAAAAAAAGCGCTTGGTAGCCCAAGAAGAGAATGCCCGTCTCAAAGAGGAATCGTAGAGTCTAACCTTTTCGAGAATGTTCCCGCTGATAATGGGGGAGGTTGGGAGGATCTAGTTTGAAGTTTTTGATTGTTGGTGACACAGTTGATCCACAATTATATGACCATTTCCGACGCGATCGCTTTCCTGATTCCATCGACGCAATCCTCTCCGCAGGTGATCTACCTACTTGGTACCTATCCTATCTTACGTCGGTCTTTAACGCACCCCTCTACTATGTGAGGGGTAATCATGATGAGGACTTTCAGAGTAATCCGCCCGAATGTGCTTATGATGTGCATGGCAAGGTGATCAACCTCAATGGTGTAACCATCATTGGCTTTGAAGGCGCCATGTACCACCAGCATCGTTCGGCTATTCAGTATACCGAGCGGCAAATGAGGGCTATCTGGCGTAGAATGGCCTGGCGATTCCTGTTTGGCCGTAAGATCGACATCGTCTTAACCCATGCCCCACCTTTCGGTATTCACGACGGCGAAGACCCCAGTCATAAGGGGTTTCTAACGTTCTCTAGAATTATCCAGAAGTTTAAGCCCCGCTACTTCATTCACGGACATACACATTTAAGTTACGGACTCAAACAAAACAGAATTGACATCGTCAACGACACTACTGTTATCAATGGCTATGGATTCCACATTCTAGAGATCGACAAGTAGGTGAGGTGATTCTTGGTGCAAGAAGTACTATCCTTGTTACAATCCATGTATCCCAAGGCCATAACTGCGCTGAACCACAAAAATCCCTTTGAACTTCTAGTGGCGACGATCCTTTCGGCGCAATGCACGGATGAGCGAGTGAATATCATCACCGAAGATCTGTTTCCGGCCTTCCCCACCGCCCATCATTTGGCGGTGGGCTCGTATGACGAGGTGGCAAATCTGATAAAAAGTGCGGGTCTTTGGCAAACCAAGGCCCGCAATTTGATCAAGACTGCCAAAATCCTAGTCGAAAAGTATGACGGTGAGGTACCTCGCACCAGGGAAGAGCTAGAGGCGCTCCCTGGCGTAGGACGCAAAACCGCTAATGTGGTTATGGCCAATGCATTCCATATCCCGACGATTGCCGTAGACACCCATGTCTTTCGGGTAGCCAACCGCATTGGCCTAGCCAGAGCATCGAATCCTTATCAGACAGAAATCCAGCTTATGGAGGCCATACCGCAGGAGCTTTGGATTGAAGCACACCATTGGTTGATCCTCCATGGGCGGGCCCTTTGCAAGGCCCGCAAACCACTTTGCCACGAATGTCCGATTAGCCCTCATTGTACCTTCTATCAAGAAAACTTCTAGAACCCGCCAAACAGAGTTTCGGCCGTAATCTCCGATAGATTCAGCAAGACATTAACCGGTAATAAGTCAAAGACCACTGTAGCTGCTGCCAGAATCAATATGGGTAGCAGCATTTTCATAGGTGGTTCTTTGATCATCGAAAAATCATGTTCCTCTTTCCGGAAGAAGGCATTAATGACAATCGGAAGGTAATACACTGCATTCAACAGACTGGAAATCAGAAGGACCAGAGCACTCAAGGGTTGATTCACCTCAAGGGCCCCTAGGCCGAGATACCACTTGCTCAAGAATCCATTAAAGGGTGGAATGCCGATCATGGACAAAGAGGCCATGGTAAAGCAGACCATAGAGATGGGTAGTCGTTTCCCGATTCCCTTAAAATCCTGGACCTCGGTCTTACCAGTCAGCAAGATTAGGGTTCCCGCGATTAGGAACAAACAAGACTTCATAATGGCATGGGTAAAGATATGGAAAATATCTCCCACCAAGGCCTGCTCCGAGAGGAGTGCAATACCGAGGAGCACATAACCCATCTGGGCCACACTGGAATAGGCCAAACGCCGTTTCAAATTGGTTTGCATGATGGCGAAAACCGACCCCAATAAAATGGTCAAAATGGCTCCCACTAGGAGCATATTGATCCACCCTACCTCTTTAAGGAAGGAGTACTCGTAGATATTGAAGATCACGCGCAGTAAGCCGAAGGCGCCGATCTTGAGCATGATGCCAGAAAGGAGTGCGCTAGCCGGAGACGGAGCAACAGGATGGGCTTCAGGTAACCAGACATGAAGGGGAAACATTCCT
>JAAZLY010000306.1 GCA_012799115.1 Bacillota bacterium | reverse complement strand
CCATTATAGTGTTTTGTGCCTGATAGGGCGAAGGCAATTCTTGCCGCGCTATCGCTAAACGTACAGATACTTTGACATATAACATTGATTAAACTATACTAATTTTAAACCCATCATTGTTGCGCAAGCTTGGAAAGGGGCTTTATGTGAGACAGCCATTACTTTCTCTGGTTAATATTAACAAATACTTTGGTGATGTTCATGTCCTCAGGGATGTGTCCTTCACCATAGAACAAGGGGAGTTTCTCACGCTGCTAGGGCCATCTGGCTGCGGTAAAACGACCCTTTTGAGATGTATTGCCGGTTTGGAGCATGTCCACTCGGGAGACATCTTGCTTAATGGTAGCTCCATCAAGGGCATTGCTCCGAACAAGCGCAACGTGAACACTGTTTTTCAGAACTACGCACTTTTCCCGCACCTCAATGTTTATGACAATATTGCCTACGGTCCGAGAGTGAAGAAGTTGATGAAGGAAGCTGAGCTTAAGGACAGGGTTAGTAAGGTCCTAGATCTAGTGCAAATGCTTGGCTACGAAAAACGTATGCCCCATCAGTTGTCCGGTGGACAGAGACAGCGGATTGCCATCGCCAGAGCCCTCATTAATGAACCCTCGATCTTGCTCCTAGATGAGCCTTTAGGCGCGCTCGATCTGAAGCTGAGAAAACACATGCAAACCGAGCTGGCCCAACTGCAGAGAAAGACCGGAACGACCTTTGTCTATGTGACCCATGATCAGGAAGAAGCCCTAAACATGTCAGATCGGATCGTGGTCATGGATCAAGGTCAAGTGCAGCAACTTGGAAGCCCTAGAGAGATCTACAATAATCCGAGTAATCTCTTTGTGACCACCTTCATAGGAGACCGCAACATGATTCGGGTGAAGGTTCTAGATGTCGGAGAAGCCTCTACCCGAGTTCAATTTGGTGAAGACGTGGTTGAGGTTAGAAACTCCAAGCGGCATCACATGGTAGCTGGCGAAGAAGCTCTCCTCGCTATTCACATGGATAAAATGCGTGTCTCCTGCGGCGAAGTACCCAATGCCTTGAGGGGAGAAGTCCTATCGGTGCATTATGCTGGATCCCAGATTCGTATTCAGATCCAAGTTGCCGATAAGGTGATTACGGCTGTGGAGTATCAAAAAACTGATTGCGACTGTGAGGCCGGGGATTCAGTTTATGTAGTGTGGGAAGAACATGGAGCCATTTTGCTTCCTCTCGAAGATTCTGGGGTAGAAGGAGAGGTTTAGCATGCAGACCCTGAAACGGAATATTCTGGCTGTACCCATTCTCGTTTGGATCGGCCTATTGGTAGGAATTCCCTTGATCTTTGTCTTCGTCCTAAGCTTCTTGTCCAGAGACTCGTTAGGAACCATCGTCTTTCAATTCACCCTACAGAACTACCAAAGGGTGTTTAGCCCCATTTACCTAAGGGTCTTTCTCAATTCTCTACTGCTGGCCTTTCTCACAGGTCTCGTGACCATGATCGTTGGCTATCCTGTAGCCTATATTACCGCTAACCTGAGCACGAAGAAGAGGGCGCTATCCATTGGGTTAATTATGCTTCCATTTTGGATATCTAGCCTCTTGAGGACCTATGGCTGGATGATCTTATTGGGTAATTCAGGCATTGTCAACAACGTATTCCTGGGTCTAGGTCTCATTGATCGACCTCTTTCTATGATGTATAAGTTTGGCACAACACTCATTGGCACAGCCTACATGTTGATTCCGTTTATGATTGTGGCTATCTTTAACTCTGTCGACAAACTCGATCGGTCTTTGCTTGAGGCTTCCTACGACTTGGGAGCAAATAAACGACAGACCTTCTTTAATATTACGCTCCCCTTGACCATACCGGGTGTAGCAGGGGGCTTCACCCTTGTCTTTATTCCAGCCCTGGGTATGTTCTATGTTTCTGACCTACTTGGGGGTGGTAATACCATTTTCTTGGGTAACTTAATCAATACCCAGGTAACCAGGGGCAGAAACAGGCCCTTGGCTGCGGCGTTCTCCGTCGCCATGATTCTTGTCGTTTTGGTCGTTATCTCTGTCTACAGCAGGGTTGCGAAGGATGATAGGGAAGGATTATTTCTATGACACGGAAGACGAGCAGATTCAGCAGCTTTTACTTGTCACTGTTCTTCGTAATCTTATACTTGCCAGTGCTGAGCGTAATCTTGTACTCCTTTAACGCCAGCCCTTCAACGGCCCAATGGACTGGCTTCACCCTCGATTGGTATCGGGTATTGTTTCAAGATAGGGTGATTGTCGAAGCCTTTAGGGTGAGTATGCAGGTGGCGCTCGTCACCGCTGTGCTGTCTGCGATCTTAGGTACAGCGAGCGCTGTGATTTCGATGTGGGTGACAGAGAGAATGAAGAAGGCGATTCAGGGCATGATGATTCTGCCCCTGCTTGTTCCGGAGGTTGCCCTAGGAATTGCTTTGCTTATTTTCTTTAATGCTCTCAGGCTACCCTTTGGGCACGTTACCCTTGTCTTGTCGCATTCCTTGTTTTGTGTACCCTATGTATACGTCATGGTACAGCTTCGTCTAAAGGAAATCGATCGCTCAATCCTGGAGTCTGCGAGAGATCTAGGCGCGACTACCTGGCAGATGATCCGGACGGTAATTTTACCCTTGGTAACACCCTCCATCATCACTGCTTCGCTCTTAGCCCTTGCCATGTCCCTGGATGATGTGATAATCTCAACATATATGTCAGGTCCCAGAACTACAACTCTACCTGTGCATATTTTTTCGATGATGCGCGTAGGAGTTACTCCAAAGGTTAATGCTCTCTGCACTCTGATTTTGCTAGGCATGTTTTTCGTCGTCGGCTTAAGTCAATTATTCAACAAGAAACAACCGAAGGAGGAGATTTAAAGTGAAAAGACAAAGATTTAGTACCGTTGTTGGAGTCTTCATGATCGCTCTTTTTGCCTTGGCAGCGGTCTTTTATACGGGTGATGTAGCTGAGGCAGCAGGTGAAATCAACCTTATGACATGGGGCGGGGACTTCATTCCTCGGGCCATCATCAGCGAGTTTGAAGCCGAAACAGGCATCAAGGTAAACTACAAAGAAGTAACGTCTAACGAAGATATGCAGTCGCTCCTTGAAGCAAATCCTGGCCAATATGATCTTGCAGTCGTTACAGATTACATGGTCGACATTCTCAGACAAACAGACATGTTAGCAGTCCTGGATAAGGATCAGCTACCAAACTACGCAAATATCAATCCTGTGTATCACGGTGCCTACTACGATCCAACGGACGAATACTCAATTCCGTATGCTGTTTCCATCTCGTTGCTGCTAGTCAATCCTGATGGAGTGAAGGCTTTAGGAGCCAACCCCATTACGAGCTACCACGATTTATGGCAAAAAGAGCTGGTCAACAATGTCGTCATCGTTGACTGGTCGGTTGAGGTTATCGGAGTCGTCCTAAAATCCCTCGGCTATGACTACAACGAGACAGATCCAGTGAAGGTTGCAGAAGCCCGGGAGAAACTGTTTGCTTTCAAACCGAACATTATGCGGTTTGAGACCAACACACCAGAGGATTCCTTGGTTAACGGGGAAGCAGTTGCTGGATTTATGTACTCCAACCAGGCCGTAAAGGGAGTCCAGGCTCGAGCTGACCTTGCACCAGTATTTCCAACTGAAGGCGTGCCCATTTTCATTGACTCTTGGGTGATGTCGAAGGAAGCACCGAACAAAGAGGGAGCATACCAGTTCTTGAACTTTATTATGAGACCTGAAGTTGCTGCTCGCATCGCTGATTTGACCAAGTTCACCAGCCCCAACAAGGCAGCTGAGGAGTTTTTGCCAGAGGATTTCAAGAACAATCCGATGCTCAACCTAGCTGACGAAGTATTGGAGAACGCCAGTTTCTACATTGGTGTGGATCGGGTGCTGGATGAGTACGAACACATCTATCTGGAGTTTAAACTGAGATAGATAAGATATTGTCGAGTAAAGTAGCAGCCTGGGGAAAATCCCAGGCTGTTTTTCTATCATTGTTAGATTCCAGATACGAAGAGCTTGTTGATAAGTAAGGCGGGAGCTTGGATAAATCCATGTAAGGAACCGCCTGTGTCATATTCACTACCAATGAGACGAAGTTCATTCAACATCTCATAGAAGTTGCCGCCAATCGTGATCTGATTGACCGCCCGCTGAATGGATCCTTCTTCGATGAGGTAACCCTTGGCAATCAGGGAAAAATCGCCTGATACTGGGTTTGCACCTGCAAAAATACCGTCGCAGTCCGTGATCAAGAGTCCATGCCGCATCTCCTGCATCAGATCTACCAATGTATGAGTGCCGCCAGGGATGTAGAGGTTGGTCGCCGCAATGGCAGGTGGCTCACGGTACAGGTTCTTAAACCCATTGCCGGTGGAATGCAATTGAAGGGCACGGGCCGTTTCTAGATTATGCAGGAATGTAGTGAGTTGGCCTTCCTCAATGATCGACTTACCTTCTGTCGGTGTCCCCTCGTCATCAACGCGACGGGTTACGATTCCCCCTGGAAGATTTGGATCTTCCAGCAAGTGAAAGAGTGGAGAGACAATCCTCGTTCCCACTTTGCCTGCCAAGACACTCATCTTCTTTTGCACTCGGTCTGCATAGACGCCTGGCAAGAATGCCAGAACTAAGTCGCAGACCAGGCTATTTTGGAGGATGACTGCATACTGTCCCGTCTTCACGGGTGAGGCATCGAGTTGGGAGACGACCTTCCTTGCACCCTGATCCGCCAGTGAAGTGAGTTCTTCCTGAGCGATGGATGTGGCAAGCCGGCTCTCAAACGTACTTTGCACTTTATCGCCATCTCGAGCCACGATAGACATGCGCGCCTGCTCAAACTGGACAAAATCCTCGAGGCGATCTCCCTGGTCATTTGCAAGGGTGATCCTTTCTCTATGCGTTGTATGGGACGATGTTCCCACATTGTCAACTCGTCTGTCAGAATCATAGGCCCTTTGTTCTGCGAGCCGTAGCCACCTAGCAATTTCGTCGATGCTGGAGGCTTCTTGTGCACGTTCCGGCACTCCCAGGCTTTGCGATAGGGAAGGTCTGGGCCGGAAGGGTTCCTTGTTGTATGTGGCAATCTGGCGAATGAGGTCTAGATGTTCGCCAATTCGAGCGGTGCCAACGCTTTCCACAAAGGTTGAGCCCTTGTAGCCCTGGTATTCACCTTCGATATAGACCAATGTTTCACTGGAGAGGCTGACCCGCTCCACTTCTTGCTTGTACACTTGGACGGTTTGGTCTTCGCATTCTTTAATGTAGAATTCTAGGCGGCCAATCCCGGCTTGCTTGGCTTCTCTAGTAAAGTCCGAAAGGAATGTATCAAGCATTATTCT
>JAAZLY010000305.1 GCA_012799115.1 Bacillota bacterium | reverse complement strand
GGTCATAGAATTAACATTATTGACACGCCCGGGCACGTGGACTTTACTGTGGAAGTTGAGCGTTCCTTGCGGGTGCTAGACGGGGCAGTAGCAGTGTTTTGTTCTGTTGGCGGGGTGGAGCCACAGTCGGAGACTGTATGGCGACAAGCAGATAAATATCATGTACCTCGCTTGGCCTATATCAACAAGATGGATCGGGTGGGAGCAGACTTTCAGCGTGGCATCGATATGATTGCTAACCGTCTGGGAGCCAATCCCGTTGCAATCCAATGGGCCATTGGCTCGGAAGATACATTCCGGGGCATAGTGGACTTGATTGAGATGAAGGCCCATCTGTATGTGGATGATCTCGGCACTTCTGAGGAGAGAGAGATTCCTGAGGAGATTCTCGATGTAGTTGAGGAAGCGCGCCAACTCTTGATTGAGAAGGTTGCGGAGAGCGATGATGTGCTCACAGAAAAGTATCTTGAGGGCGAGGAAATTACGCCAGAAGAGATCAAGGTGGCCCTGCGTAAAGCGTGTATTAATGTGGACCTGATTCCTGTTCTTTGTGGTTCGTCGTTCAAGAATAAGGGTGTTCAGCCTCTGCTGGATGCTGTAGTTGATTACCTGCCGTCGCCAAATGATCTACCACCTGTTGTGGGAGAAAATCCTGAGACTGGTGCGAGTGAAGAACGTCGGTTAAATGATGAAGAACCCTTTGCGGGATTAGCATTTAAGATTATGGCAGATCCTTATGTGGGTAAACTAGCATTTTTCCGGGTCTACTCCGGAGTGTTGCACTCAGGTAGCTATGTTCTAAATGCAAGTACTGGTAAGCGCGAACGAGTAGGACGAATTTTGTTAATGCATGCCAATCATCGGGAAGAAGTGAGCCAGGTCTATTCGGGCGACATTGCAGCCATCGTAGGTCTGAGAAACACCTCCACCGGTGACAGCTTGGCCGATGAGAAGAAACCTATTTTACTGGAATCCCTAGAGTTTCCGGAGCCAGTCATTAACTTGGCTGTTGAACCGAAATCCAAGGCAGACCAAGATAAGCTCGGTGCTGGTTTGCAGCGCTTAGCAGAAGAGGATCCGACGTTCAAGGTCTATACGGACGAAGAAACAGGGCAGACCATTATTGCTGGAATGGGCGAACTTCACTTGGAGATCATTGTGGATCGCCTGTTGCGTGAGTTTAAGGTTGAGGCCAATATCGGTAAGCCGCAGGTTGCGTACCGCGAGACAATTACCAAGGCCGTGCGGGCTGAAGGCAAATTTATCCGCCAAAGTGGTGGACGTGGACAGTACGGACACGTCGTTCTCGAAGTGGAGCCGAATGAACTCGGCGCAGGGTTTGTCTTTGAGAACAAGATTGTCGGCGGTGTAGTGCCTCGGGAATACATTGGACCGGTTGAAGCAGGTATCAAAGAAGCTATGCTGACCGGCGTTGTGGCAGGCTTCCCCATGGTAGACGTTAAAGTCGCTATTGTGGATGGTAGCTATCACGAAGTGGATTCCTCGGAGCTCGCCTTCAAGATAGCAGGTTCTATCGGATTCAAGGAGGCTTGTCAAAAGGCTGATGCAGTTCTCCTAGAACCAATGATGCGCTTGGAAGTTGTGACGCCTGACGATTTCATGGGCGATGTGATGGGTGACATTAACTCACGTCGCGGTAAGATCGAAGGGATGGAGCAAAGAGGTAATACCCAGGTTGTGCGGGGCTTCGTACCTTTGAGCGAGATGTTTGGATACGCCACTTCCATACGGTCCCTAACCCAGGGAAGAGCGCAACACACGATGAGTTTTGCTTACTACGAGCCAGTGCCTCGCAGTCTAGCAGAAGAGATAAAAAGTTCGGTTGGCATGTAGAATAAATTTCATTTCCTGAAAACAAGGAGGAAGAAAAATGGCAAAGCAAAAGTTTGAAAGAACCAAACCACACGTAAACGTGGGTACAGTAGGTCACGTTGACCATGGTAAGACAACCACAACTGCAGCGATTACAATGCTTCTAGGTCGTGGCAAAGAGGGTATGATTAAGAAGTTTGACGAAATCGACAATGCTCCAGAAGAGAAGGAACGTGGAATTACCATTAATACTTCCCACGTTGAGTACGAGACTGAGCATCGTCACTACGCACACGTAGACTGCCCAGGTCACGCCGACTACGTTAAGAACATGATTACTGGTGCAGCCCAGATGGACGGAGCCATTTTGGTAGTTTCCGCCGCTGATGGCCCCATGCCTCAAACCCGTGAGCACATCCTTCTAGCCCGCCAAGTTGGCGTACCAGCCATAGTTGTTTGGCTGAACAAAGCTGACATGGTAGACGACGAAGAACTCTTGGAACTTGTTGAAATGGAAGTTCGCGAACTTCTCAGCGAGTACGAATTCCCTGGTGACGAGATTCCAGTTATCGCCGGAAGCGGTTTGAAGGTTATCGAAGAACTCCAAGCTGGCGAACCAGGTGAATGGTCTGCGAAGCTTCAAAAGCTGATGGATGCAGTGGATGAGTACATCCCAACCCCTGCTCGTGAAGTAGACAAACCATTCTTGATGCCAGTTGAAGACGTGTTCACCATTACCGGTCGTGGTACAGTTGCCACAGGTCGTGTAGAGCGCGGCGTCATTAAAGTAGGTGACGAGGTTTCCATCGTTGGTTTGACCGAAGAAACCAGAAAGACCGTTGCTACAGGTGTAGAGATGTTCCGTAAACTGCTTGACCAAGCTCAAGCCGGTGACAACGTAGGTATCCTGCTTCGTGGTGTAGATCGTGACTCCATCGAGCGCGGTCAAGTGTTGGCAAAGCCCAACTCCATTACCCCACATACGAAGTTTGAATGCGAAGTATACGTATTGTCCAAGGAAGAAGGCGGACGTCACACTCCATTCTTCGATGGTTACCGTCCACAGTTCTACTTCAGAACCACTGACGTAACGGGTATCATGAAGCTACAAGAAGGCACCGAGATGATCATGCCTGGTGACAACACCAACTTGTATGCAGAGCTCATTACCCCAATCGCTATGGAAGAAGGCTTGCGCTTCGC
>JAAZLY010000304.1 GCA_012799115.1 Bacillota bacterium | reverse complement strand
CTATCGGTTATTATTGCCGCCCGCTTAGGCGAATGTCCAGATGAGACAGGTATACAGCTGTAGAGTCTTGGAGCCGGTGACAAAAAACCCCGCCATACGACCGCCAGGCTTGAGACGAGTCAGGATTACACTAAGAACGGAGTGAGGGTATGCAAATCGGAGTAAGCTCGTATAGTTACATCCAAAGTTCCTTGGATACCTTTGAGATGATCAAAGAGGCGAAGAAGACGGGTTTTGATGTGATTGAGTTTGCTGGGTTCCCCAACCTACCTGAGGGAGAGACAGCCCTTTCCTTCGCTCCTAAAGTGCGTGCAGCATGTGATGAAGCTGGTATTCAGGTAGCTAACTACACCATTTGGGCTGACTTTATTACTGGCTCAGGGGGAGATTTAGCGGCTGAAATTGAGCGGGTCAAGGACGAAGTTAGGGTGGCTCAGATCTTAGGCGCCCCAGGTATGCGCCATGATTCCACCTGGGGTTGGCCCAAGGACAAAACCGGGGCCAGAGGTTTTGATGAGGCCTTGCCTATCTTGGTTGAAGGCTGTAGAGCGATCACAGAATTCGGAGCTGAACTCGGCATTAAGACTATGGTGGAGAATCACGGCTTTTTCTGTCAAGACAGTGAACGTGTGGAAAAACTCGTCAATGGGGTAGACCATCCTAACTTTGGTGTACTCTTAGATGTAGGAAACTTCCTGGTTGTAGACGAGGATCCCGCTGAGGCCGTAGGCCGCTTGATGCCCTATACCTTCCACGTTCACGCTAAAGACTTTCATGTGAAATCGGGGAATGGACCGAGCCCTGGCCAAGGGTGGTTTTTAACTCGGGGCGGCAATTATCTGCGTGGCTCGATCCTTGGACACGGCGACGTAGCCCTATTGCAGATCCTCCGCATCCTAAAGAACGCCGATTATTCAGGGGTCCTATCGATTGAGTTCGAAGGGATGGAAGATCCCCTCGAGGCGATTCCCATTGGACTTGCTAACTTGAGACGCTATATGGCAAGCGTCTAGGCGAATGGTCCCATGCGTTTTGAGATAGACTAACAAAAACGAATGGGGAGAATGTAAGTGCCGGATAAGCAGCATATCATCGATACCTTGAACGAGCTTCTAAAAGGTGAACTGATGGCGATGAATATCTATCAAGAAACAGATGACATGCAAGGTGATGAACAGGTGATGGCCATGTTGGACCGGTTTGCCCAGGACCACGAGGAGCATGCCAAGCTCTTAGCTGACCGCATTCGGGAATTAGGCGGAACTCCTATCGAAACTGCGGGGATGGCCGGGGCCATGGTTGACCTTTCCTCCAAGGTCAATGCCATGATGGGACCTTCCCATCTCCTAGAACAGATCTACGCAGGGGAAGACAAGGGAGTTCACTCCTATGAAGATCGCATTGATGAGCTTGACCCCGACAGCCAAGAACTCGTAAAAAGGATCATGCGTACCGATCACGATCACCTGAAACTCTTTAAAGAAAGAATGGAATCAGAAAAGCAAGAGCATTGAAAGGGTAGGAAATGCTAAAAGGAGTAGGGCGCACATTGCGCCCTAAATTTCTCCTTGACATTGACGTTGCGTCAAGGTTTATCCTTAGTATTGGAAGGTGATTGTATGGAGTACACAGTGAAGCAACTAGGTGACCTAGCAGGGGTAAGCGGCCGAACCCTACGCTATTACGACCAAATTGATTTGTTGAAGCCCAGTTGGGTTAATGAATCTGGTTACCGGATGTATGGACCCAAAGAAGTGGATCGCTTGCAGCAGATCTTGTTTTACCGGGAACTAGGGGTCGAGTTAAGTACCATTAGAACACTCTTGGATTCCCCGAATTTCACGGAAGAAAACGCTTTGCGTGAACACCATAAGCAGCTTCTAGAGAAAAGAAGGCAACTGGATCTATTGCTACAAAACGTAGAAAAGACCCTAGCTGCCCTTGAAGGAGGAAGAGCCATGACAGACAAAGAGAAGTTTATAGGTTTCAAAGAGACGTTGATTAGGGAGAACGAGGAGAAATACGGCAAAGAGATTCGGGAGAAGTACGGAGACGAAACAGTCGATGCTTCCAATGCCAAACTGATGGGACTGACGGAAGCAGAGTATGCCGAAATGCAGCAGTTGGCCGTGGAGATTATCGACTCTCTTGCCAAAGCCGTAGGTAACACGGATCCAGAGGGCCCAGAGGGAAGGCGAATTGCTGAACTCCACCGTAAATGGTTGGGCTTCACCTGGAAGGAGTATTCCAAAGCAGCCCATGCAGGACTGGCGGAGATGTATGTGGCAGATGAGAGATTCACCGCCTATTACGATCAGCACAAGGAAGGTGCTGCCCAATTCCTCAGAGATGCGATTGTGGCCTATGCAAGGTAAAATGAAACATCAAGGAGAGCCCACACTCCTTGATGTTTTTCTTTATGTTCGCACCTGCTGGGGGTGTTGGGTTTTTGGCAGTGCCCCTTTTACATTGCATGGGACAAGGTTTAGCACTAGGTCACAAGGAATTTATGTCCAAATAGCTAATATTATAAAGTAATGAATCTTATGAAACGGAGGCTCGTTTCTTGAGTAAGTTAGTACACATGGGAATTGATGTTGGTTCTACAACAGCGAAAATCGTCATTCTAGACGATACGCATGAACTGCTCTTCTCTAAGTATCAGAGACATTATTCCGATATCAAGGATACTGTTGTAAACCTCATCAAACAAGCCTATGAGAAGTTCAAGGATGACCATATTACAGTGAATATAACCGGTTCTGGTGGAATTGCCGTTGCGGAGTATCTCGAAGTCGGCTTCGTGCAGGAGGTGATCGCTGGTACCAAGGCGATCCAAACTTTCTTTCCCGAGACAGATGTTGTGATTGAGCTCGGGGGCGAGGACGCCAAGATCACCTTCTTTCAAGATGGTATCGAACAGCGCATGAATGGTATTTGTGCGGGTGGCACCGGTTCTTTCATTGATCAGATGGCCGTGCTTTTAAGAACAGACGCGGCAGGCCTAAATGAGTTAGCTAAGGGGTACACGACCATTTACCCCATCGCTGCCCGTTGTGGTGTATTTGCCAAGACCGATGTTCAACCCCTCCTTAACGACGGTGCTGCCCTGGAGGATGTGGCGGCCTCGATTTTCCAATCCGTAGTGGTTCAAACGGTTAGTGGCTTAGCCTGTGGTAGGCCGATCAAGGGGAATGTGGCTTTTCTAGGTGGACCTTTGTACTTCTTATCCGAGCTTCGCCAACGATTTATTGAGACCCTGGATTTAAGAGACAGTCAGGTGATTTTTCCCGAACATCCTCAGCTCTATATTGCTCTAGGTGCAGCCCTCAATGCTCGTTCTAGTGATCCCATTGCTTTTTCAGCTCTCATGAAGCGCATTGATCAGATCGATGGCTTTTCCATCGAACCGGCAACGAGGCTCGAGGCTCTCTTTAGGAATGAGGATGAGCTAGCGGAGTTTCGTGCACGCCACAGTCGCCACGCAGTTGTGCGTAGAGGGCTTGAAGGGTTTCGGGGCAGATGTTTCCTGGGACTTGACGTTGGTTCTACCACAACAAAGGCGGCCCTCATCGATGAAGATGGAGCCATTTTGCACAGCTACTATGGTAGCAATGGAGGAAATCCGCTCAAATCAGTACGTAAGGCAGTATTGGAGCTTTATAACCACTTACCTATTGGCGCCATGATCGCCAATTCTGCCGTTACAGGTTATGGCGAAGGCTTAATCAAGGCAGCCCTTAGAGTGGACATTGGTGAGATCGAAACAGTAGCCCATTACAAAGCATCAGACTTTTTCCAGCCAGGAGTAGACTTCATCTTGGATATTGGTGGACAGGATATGAAATGTCTGCATATCAAGGATGGGGCCATCGACAACATTCTCCTAAACGAAGCCTGTTCTTCAGGCTGTGGGTCATTTCTGGAGACGTTTGCCTTCTCGCTGAACATGAGTATCGAGGAGTTCACAGATTCTGCCCTACTCGCTCCAAACCCAGTTGATCTTGGTTCTCGCTGCACCGTGTTTATGAACTCCAGGGTGAAGCAGGCTCAAAAGGAAGGTGCCACTGTCGGCGAGATCTCTGCTGGACTAGCCTATTCTGTCGTGAAAAACGCTCTTTACAAAGTGATTAAACTCAGAAGCAAGGACGAACTAGGGAGAAAAGTTGTGGTTCAAGGGGGGACCTTCCACAATGATGCCGTCTTAAGGGCCTTCGAGCGCCTCGCTGATGTGGAAGTTGTTAGACCAGATATCGCTGGGATCATGGGGGCTTTCGGTGCGGCACTCATCGCTAGGGAGCGCTACGTCGAAGGTTATCAATCCACTTTACTTCAGCGCCAAGCTTTGGAAGATCTATCGTTAGAGGCGAAGTTAGCAAGGTGTAAACGCTGTTCCAACCAGTGTTTGTTGACAATCAATCAATTTGGAGAAGGACGCCGGCACATTTCCGGCAACCGCTGTAGTAAGGGTGCTGGAATCGAGAAAAAAAGCAAAGATCTACCCAATCTCTTTGACTACTCCTATGAGCGACTTTTCTCCTACCAACCCCTCGAACCTGCCAAGGCTCCTAGGGGCCGTTTGGGAATTCCAAGGGTGTTGAACATGTACGAGAACTATCCCTTCTGGTTCACATTCTTTACTGATCTGGGCTTTTCTGTGGTACTTTCTGCCCGCTCCACGAAGGCGATCTATGAGAAGGGAATGGAGACAATCCCCTCTGAGTCAGTCTGCTATCCAGGTAAGATCGCCCATGGTCACATCGTCGATCTGGTAGAAAAGGGCGTAGATGTCATCTTTTATCCCTGCTTAACCCATGACCAACTGGAGCAAGAAGG
>JAAZLY010000303.1 GCA_012799115.1 Bacillota bacterium | reverse complement strand
GAAAAACCGTATAGTACTCCTCATCACCAGCCGGAGGTTTACTTGTCCGATCTTCGGTCTTTGGTCCAACAATATTCAGATACACTTCACCATAACGGCAGCGAAAGGTCTCCTGCTTACCGCTCTGGCCGTTTCTATCTGGATGTCTGTGTTCGGGACATGTCTGCCTTGGGAACAGAACCATCTCCTTCGCGCAATAGCGATCAGTGTTAATGTACGTAACCAGTTGTAGTCCTGTGTTTTCAATGTCATTTAGGCCAAAATCTGCGATCTCAATATTCTGCTTCTCTTCTTCCGTTAGGACAATTCCAGCCTTCTCAAAATAGGAAGCAGCCTCTTTCCGAACTTCCTCTGCTTGTTGTTTGGTAAACATTCAATAACCTCCCTATTGTTTAGAGTCTCTATGGTTTGCCTGTACCAAAGATTTCAATCTGTTCGCTGATGATCTCCTTTACACGCCGCTTGGCCACCCCGATCAGGTCAGGATAACCGATGGGCGTTCCCGTTGCCAACACGCGGCGAACTTCTTCAACAGCCGCCAAGGAACCTTCGGTGAAATAGTTGATTTTTGTGATCCCGTTGGCGATAGCACTCTGAAAGTGCCCTCGACTCAAACCAGAGCCACCGTGTAGTACGAGGGGAACATCTACCAACGAACGGATTTCCTTAAGTAAGTCTAGGTCAAGTTGGGGATCCCCTTTGTACGGACCATGGACTGTTCCAATGGCTACCGCCAGGGCATCAACTCCGGTGGCCCTCACAAAGGCAGCCGCTTGTTTGGGATCCGTAAACATACTTGGATCTGCCTCCGTGCCATCCGTTAAATTCCCCTCGCCTCCGCCAACATGCCCCAACTCTGCCTCAACGCTGGCACCAAACCCACGAGCAAGTTCCACTACTTTCGAAGTCAGAGCAACATTTTCTTCATAGGGCAAGCTCGAAGCATCGATCATGACGGAAGAGAAGCCTAAATCCAAGCCCCGCACAATGGTGTCTAGGCTCAGTCCATGATCCAAATGCAGGACCACGGGCGTTGCCATCGTTTCTATGCGTTGGCGCAAATACGGAATAAAACGTTCTAGATTGAGATAGCGAAAATGCACTTCGGCCACACTGAGGATGACAGGTACATTTCGTTCCTCGCTGACTTCCAAAATAGCCTCTGCCATACTGTGATCGGCAGCATTGAACGAACCTACTGCATACCTTTTTACCATAGCATCTTGAAGTACCTCTCTTAATGACACAATTGCCACATGCTCATCCCCTGTCTATTTTCTTCTGTCATTGGGTCCGAATAAGACTCCATGTTGTCCAGCTTGCCACTGATGATGGTCCATCGTGGGCTGCACTCGTTTCCATCCTCGACTAATGCGGGCTTGGACTTCCTTCAGACTAGGAATGCCGTCAATAGCTGATACGGCCTCCACACAAAAGGCCCCCACCCCATTTGCGAGGGTGACTACATCTTCAGGCTTACTGCTTTGATGCAAACCGGCTAAGAAACCAGCGATAGTTGTATCACCCGCACCGGTCGTCCCCTGTACATCTACTTCAAAGATGGGCGAGAGTAGCTGCCGATGCCCCCAAACGTCTCCCAAGGTAGAGCCTGCCACAGCTCCAGTCCGCAGGTACAGTCCTTGGTCACCTAACTTTACGGCAACAACTGTGGCTCCGAGATCCAGGAGACGCTGACTCAAATCGTCCAGTAACGTGGTACTGATTTGCAGACCATTTTGCACTGCATGAAACATCTCCCGATCGATCATATAGAGGAGTTCATCCAAGCTGGGCAAGAAAAAGTCGACAAAAGGTAGTACGTTTGCCAGTATTACTTCCCAATCTGCACGCCCGGCAAGTGAGTTTGGATCAGGCAGTGCCATGTCTAGACTTGTAATCCAACCTTCTTCCTTGACCTTACGGAAGACTGCTTGCAGGTTCTTACCACTATCTATGTACATCTGACGCATCAAGGGTGGATAACCCAAATGGAAGAGACCAGGTTCAACACCTTCCAGATCCACATCGTCGACTCCAAAACTATCATTCGTGCCAGGAAAATGGAGAAAGGCACGATCCGTATCAGGAGGACTCAAAACCACAGTATACGAGGTCTTGGCCCCGGGAATACAGGCAACATGCTCGGTGCTTATTCCCTCCTCTTGAATAATGCTGCGGATGATGGTACCAACATGATCATCACCTGTGCGTCCCATCAAGACGGGATTGAACCCCAGACGTTTAAGGGCAACGCCCGTATTGGTAACAGCACCTCCTGTAGTAAAAGCCAGGGCTTCGGTTTGAATCATACTTCCTGGTTTTATCGATGCAAAACTACCGACTTTCCAGTCGGGAATGATATCGAGGCATAAGTGACCTGCCACAACAATGTTCATATACATTCCTCCGTGAAGTTAATGGCAAATACGCTTAGACTTAGAATCTTGTATAACGTTTTTACTTCTCGATGGTCCTGCAATTTCCTGTATCAAGTCATGAAGGCCGAACAAAAGACCAACACCCCCTTAAGCCAAACTTCAAACTTCCTTGACTTATGACAAAATAAACATGCTTAAAGCAGATGATGGATAGAAAAGGGCAAACGTTCCTAAAGGAACGGACGCAAAGCCACAGGTCTAAGGCTGCACTAGGAGCTATGACGGCTGGGTTACCTCAAGCTTATTTGGCCTTTTTCTGGGATCATGCCTGAGAAAGGACTTTTTTTATTATAAAGTAGCTAATCCTGCCTCGGGCGAACTAACAAGGTAGGTATAAATGCTTCTTGGCACTAAATCGCGAGGTTGAGAACGATACGCGAGTTGCAGGATCTCACAAAAATGAGGGGGATAACACATGGATGTTCCTCGAAGCAGCCTGGATTTTATCACCATATGTTGCTTGCGTCTTCTCTGGGACGAGATTTATGATAACTGGGTAGAGGTTGCCCAAGATGTTGGACTAACAGTAACCGAGGAACAGATTCTGTTAGTTCTTTGGCTCGCGAAAGCAAGCACAGTTACAGAAGTCGCCTCTACACTACAAAGAGACAAAGGGACGATTTCCAAGAGTATTTTCTCATTGGAGCGCAACGGACTAGTCGTGCGCCAAACCCTCGATGATCGTCGTTTCTCTGAGTTCACCCTCACCGAGAAGGGAGAGCAACTGATTCTTGAACTGATTGATAGACATATTGAGGGCCAAGGAATGGCTTTTGCACAGGGTTTCCTGACCTTAGATGAAGAAGAGAGAACGGCCTTTGCCCGGACCGCCTTGAAGTTGGTACGTTACGTATATGGAGACAGTTATATTTTGGCTATACAGCGAATGAAGAATTTCCCCAGCGATACAAAAGCACTGATTGCGAAGCTGATGAAGGAACCAAGCAACATGGTTGATGAAAAGGAGATGTAAGTGATGTCTTGCGGGGATGTGTTCAAGTTTTATTTTGTCCATAGTCTTCTACAACGAGAGATGGAGCGTTGTCTGAAACGACATGCATCCTATTTGGGTTTGTCTAGTATTGAACTGCAAGTGCTTTGGATCGCAGGCTCATCAGACACGACTACCTTCGCAGACCTCGCTAGAATAACCAGTTACACGAAGAATGAGCTAGACGAGATCGTAGCTGCTCTTGAGAGAGATGATTTGGTCGAACAAGTCTGTGCAGGAGACTCACCATGTAGATTTGTCCGCGCTACCGACAAAGGCAAACAGATTGTAAGTCAAATTGCAGACAGACCCAATAGGTGTAGATGCCCTGTTGATATAGATGCAGAGCGTCTCCGAGAGTTGACTGAGGAGTGCCGCGATTTCCTGATGCAACTGAAGAGAAGACCTGCTGGAGAGCTCCTTGCTCATATGGATCCATTCGAAGATTGATTGTTATTTGCCAAATAGTTGCCTTTGCAACCGTTGCACGCTACAACCGCCTATTGTACGTATTAGCCATTCTTCTTGCCAGGCAGATAGCCAGACCTCTGCAACAGGTTCAAGAAGCTATTGAAGCTGCTGCTGACGGAGATCTAACAAGAAGTGTAGGTGTCAAGGCAAATGACGAGATTGGGGCTGTGGCTAAGGCTGTTGATAAGACGATGGAGAGCATCAGAGAAGTCCTTGGCCTAACCTCAGACACGACTTCGGAACTAACGAATACAAGTGAGAGACTTGCCGCGGCTTCACAACAGATGAGTGCTTCTGTTGAAGAAGTAGCAAGCACTACGAATGAATTCTCCAGCACTTTGGACTCTATGAGCCACAGCGCTCAGACCATGAATGAAACGGTGCAAGGCGTGTCTAACCAAGCAGTTGACGGAACAAAGGCTATCCAAGATATCGTAGAGCAAATGACAGACCTGCGGAATATCACCCAAAAAATGGCCTCCGATGTAACGAGCCTAGGTTCCTTATCTGACGAGATTGGAACCAT
>JAAZLY010000302.1 GCA_012799115.1 Bacillota bacterium | reverse complement strand
CATAAGTATCAACGGAACACTGAAGGATCGGGAGTATATGAAGTCGGAACTATACATGAAGTTTAGCGATATGAAAGACGATAAGATTACCATTCTGGAATATAAGATCATGGTCAACGAAGATGACATAGAGGTAGATCCGAGAGGGGATCTGGCTTTTATTAAGAAGGGCAAGGTTTACATGCAGATAGAGAAAGACGGGACCGTGCTGCCTGAAGAAACCAGGGATTTAGGTCCAGCCGAACTAACGAAACGAAACCTGAAGTGGAAGTTCTCTGCTTTAGATTGGGATCTGTTCTACGGGTTCGACTAGCTACTTTACCTGCTAAACAGCCTAAGGAGCCCCATTTACCTGGGGCTCCTCATGACCACGTTCAAGAGGGTATCGTAACTCTCAACAACCTCATACCGTACCGAGCCGCTACTGATGGCCCGAAAGTGTTCTTGCGCGCAGCGGATCTTTAGGTCTTCCACCTTGCGAAGTTCTAAGCTCGATAGGTCGCCTTTCGTTTCGGCAACGAAGTAGATGTGTTTCACCTTCTCGTCATGGAAGGCAAGAGCCCAGTCGGGACTATATTTGCCCACCGGTGTATTGATATAAAAACCCCTGGGCAACTTGATGTAGATCGCGACATCAGACCAAGCCTCTAGATTCTGGGCCAACTGCATCTCCCCCTTTGAATCGTAGAGGAGATGATCATAAAGATGCTTCTCGGTTCGCATAGCATTGACGCCTAGCCTACCCTTGAGGGTTGGGTCCGTGAATAAATCCACCGAATAGCTTTCGCCGAGCTTGTTGTAGGTGATGTGTTCGATAACGACCGACGCTTTCTGCTCGTTAATGATGTTTGTAGCCTTGAGGATGAACTCTTCTGGGTTCCGCTGAAATTGGTTAAACGTAGCTTTACTGATACCCTGTAAGATGGCCCTGGCGTCACTACGCGTCAGTCCCGTACCCGCAACGACGTCTCCAATCAGATCATACGTAACGCCAGTATTCACGACGGCTTGAACCCTATCATAACTACTCTTAGCCTTGCTAAAGGCTTCACCCCGCTCCAGCGCCTCTTTGGACTCAATTTGCTCCAGGGCACCTTGTTCGACTGTGATGAAGATCTCAGAGACGCGCAGTTCACGGTCCAAGGCCCGAATGGCTTTCTTGATCAACTCTTCATGATCAAACTCGACAATGTAGGCCGATTTGGCATTGATCCTCTTCCAAAGCTCCTTGAACTCCTTCTTCTCAAGCTTTTCTTGATCCACTCTCAGCTCAACATTATTGCCCCTGGCATCCTCCGGCATGAGAACCCTCGGATCATAGATGGTACTTAGAATGCTGACAATAGCTTTCTTGTAGTTCTGGAGATCCTCAGTAACCCTCAGGCTTCCTGACTTGACCTCATCGTAGTACTTTTCTGTTAATGCTTTGTTCTTATCCAGATATCGATTCACAGTCAGTTCATAGACAATTTCACGCGCGGTAGCCTCGTCAATGACAAGTTCATTTTCGCCGTAGTCATCGACAATCACCTTGTCCACAAAGAGTCCCTCCGTAACCATAACAGGACGATCGGAGACGACCTCTGCGATCTCCGACTGTAACTGCTTGGCAAAACGATCATAACTCTCATTGGCTATAACGGTTAGGACATTCACGTCATGGACATCGCCCCCGAGGACATTCGAGTCCTGCCGATCTCCATTCTTGTTTACCGCAAGTCTTAAGCCACGCCCCACCTCTTGTCTCTTTCGGACGTCCGATCCACTCTGTTTGAGGGTGCAAATTTGGAACACATTAGGGTTATCCCAGCCTTCCCGCAAAGCGGAGTGGGAAAAGATAAATCGCACGGGTTCTTCAAAGCTCAAGAGTCGTTCTTTGTCCTTCATGATCAGGTCATAGGCATCCACATCGTCGGACGTTCCTTCCCGCTTATTGTGGATTTTACTGTCTTGCATGCGATTGCTGCGCTTGTCAATGGAAAAATAGCCGGCATGGGTTTTGGTAACGTCGATTCCCTCCAGGTAGCGGTGATAAGCGTCGTCACCAAAGTCTCGTTGCCATTCATCACGTATCCTCTGATACTCCTCTTCAAAGATGCGAGCATACTCACCCGCAACTTCTTCCCCATCTTCACCGTACTGCCTATACTTGGCCACTTCATCAATGAAGAAGAGCGAAAGGACCTTAATCCCTTTGTAAAAGAGTTTTCGCTCCCGCTCCAGATGGGATAGGATTGTCTCTCGAATCTGAATCCGCCTCAAGTGGTCCTCGTTCACAGCACCCACCACATCGCCTACTGCAATCGTCAAACCATTTGTGAACTCCACGGTGTTGGTTGACCCGTTGATGCTTAATACGGTGTATCCGTGATACTGACCAAGCTCTCCGGATAGTTCAAAGAGATTGGAGCCTTCCCTCACAACCCTCGTAACCCTCCGAATTCGCTGGGTTCCTTTGACTTCAAACTCCAGACTAGCCGTGGGAAGTCTAACGTCGGATCGATTAATTTTCTCCAAGTAAAGATAGCCTTCGGTTGCTGTGGTACCTAAGACCGAGATTCCTTTCACCGCAATCTTCTTTACCAGTCGCTTGTTATACGCTTCAAGCGCGTCGAGGCGGTACACCATGTTGTAGATGGAGTCCTTCCTATGGGTCGCGGAGTAGCGTAGCGTGATCAGAGGATTAAACTCCTTCAGGCGCTCTTTGGTTGCCTTACCCTCTACTGACTGCGGTTCATCAATGATCAGGATCGGATTTGTGGCCGCAAGAACATCAATGGGCCTGCGGGAGCGGAAGCTATCGAGTTTCATATAGATGCGTCTAGCATCCCTGCCCCTCGAGTTGAACGCCTGGGAATTGATAATCATCACATTGATGCCACTATCCGTGGCAAACTGATCAATTTGGTTCAGCTTGCTAGAGTCATAGATGAAGAATCTGATTTTCTTGTTATAGTCTTCAGCAAAGTGATCCTGGGTGATCTGAAACGACTTGTAGACTCCCTCCCGAATAGCCACAGAAGGAACAACCACAATGAACTTGCTCCAGCCATAATGCTTGTTCAGCTCGTACATGGTCTTGATATAGGTATAGGTCTTCCCTACCCCTGTTTCCATCTCGATGGTCAGATTGTACTCGCCTTCCAAGCTCTTGGATGGTTCGATTTGGTTCTGTCTTTGCACCCTCCTTAGGTTTTCAAGTACTTGGTCGGCTGACAGCAAGACTTTACTGTTATGGTAACCAACACCCATATCTAGCTGTTCTTGCCCTTGGTCTGTGGTTCCATCAAATCTGAGGACCGTTTGCTCTCCTTGGGTGCTAGTACCCTGATCCACAAGGTACGTACGTTCCATTCTCGGCTGACCGGCAAAGACGTCGCAAACAGCTTTGGCCGCATCAGCCTGGAACTTTTGATGTTTAAATCTTAGCTTCATCTCT
>JAAZLY010000301.1 GCA_012799115.1 Bacillota bacterium | reverse complement strand
GGATCGACCCGTCCATGACATCCTGTCAGAAATCTCCCTGCTCCAAGTGAAAAGAGGGTCAAAAATGTAAGGAAGGTTTCAGGCCTTGACTTGCATAATATCTGCAAAGCCTCTATAATGGGGGTAATTCTGGCAAGAAATGAGAGATTTATGTGAGCGATAATAGACTAAAGCGTATGGCCATGGCCTTGAAGGTGTTGAATCCAAGTGATGATTTTGAAGAGATTCTCACAAACTTGGGCCTGTCTGCAGAAGATTTGGTGGGTTTTCTAGAATCCCTGGCCCTAGACTTTCAGGTGTCAATCTTAACCCTTGAAGAAATAGACAAAACGAAGACGAGGATATTCAGCCGGTGGGAACAGGCATTTCTCTCCAAAGATGCAAGAGACTTTCTTTTGTCAGCCTTGGATACAAATGCTATAGTTCGTTCTGAAATGGAACATGCTCTGGCTGTCCTTTTTGCAACGTCTCCTGGTTTTGCAGACGTGGAGGAAATCTGTGGAATTCTAGCGAACATTGTGGAAGATCCGAATAGGATGGCTGTCTTCGGAACCTTTGACCAGAACAAGAACATGATGCATTGATTTGTTGATTGCACGGAGGTGCTTGCTTGACTACGTTGATTATTGTTGAATCACCTGCTAAAGCCAAGACGATCAAGGGCTTCTTGGGGAGAAATTACAATGTGAAGGCTTCCCTTGGACATGTGCGGGATTTACCCCGCAGCAAATTTGGCATTGATGTGGAAGATAACTTCGAGCCTCACTACATCACCATTAGGGGGAAAGGCCCCGTACTAAAGGAACTACGCGACGCCGCGAAGAAGGCCGATCGGATACTACTAGCTACCGACCCTGATCGCGAGGGGGAAGCCATCGCTTGGCACTTGGCTACCGCCCTGAAGGTCGAGGAAGAAAAGTGCAGAGTTGATTTTCGAGAGATTACCAAAGACGCCATTAAACAGGCTGTAAAAAAGCCGCGCAGTATTGGGCAACCTTTAGTGGACGCTCAACAAGCGCGGCGTGTTGTGGACCGAATCGTAGGGTACCAGCTTTCGCCTCTCCTTTGGGCTAAGGTAAAACCTGGCTTAAGCGCAGGCCGCGTTCAGTCTGTGGCTGTGAAGCTCGTCGTGGATCGAGAGCGCGAAATTGAAGCATTTGTGGAAGAAGAATACTGGAGTGTAACAGCAACTCTCCATACAGAGGACAAGGAAGCCTTTGAGGCCAAACTCCAGACCAAGGGTGGGAAGAAACTCCCCTTACCCAACGAACAGGCTGCGAAAGCAGTGGAAGAGGATATTGCGGGCCAAGATTGGACGGTAGATGACGTTAAGAAACGAGAACGGCGCCGTCATCCTGCACCTCCTTTTACCACCAGTACGCTACAACAAGAAGCTGCTCGGAAGCTGGGTTTTGCTGCCAAGAAAACGATGCGCCTTGCTCAACAGCTCTATGAAGGCTTACCATTGGGCAAAGAAGGAACCCTAGGATTGATTACCTATATGAGAACTGATGCTACCCGTGTCTCTAACGAGGCTGTAGCGGAGGTTCGTGAGTTTATTAAAACGACGCATGGCCCGACCTATGTTCCACCGAAGCCCAGGCAACATGCCTCAAAGAAGGGTGCCCAGGAGGCCCATGAAGCGATTCGACCAACCTCTGCCCTACGTAGGCCAGAGGATGTGAAGCAGTATCTAGCCAGAGATCAGTTCCGCCTTTACAACTTGATCTGGGAACGCTTTGTCGCCAGTCAGATGAGCTCGGCGGTTTTTGATGCCATGACGGCTGACATAAAAGTCCGGGATTATCTATTTAGGGCTACAGGCTCACAGCTGAAGTTCCCGGGCTTTCTTAAGATTTATCAAGAAGGTACGGATTCAGCCAAACAAGCCAATGAGAGCAATGATCGTCTCTTACCTGACTTGCATGTTGGAGAGCATGTCCTACTGCAAAAACTCGATTTAGGGCAACACTTTACACAACCACCAGCCCGTTATACCGAGGCCATGTTAGTAAAGACCCTAGAGGAAGAGGGGATCGGTAGGCCAAGCACCTATGCACCCATCATCGATACAATCACCGCAAGAGGCTATGTGGAGAGGGAAGACAAGCGTTTTCGCCCAACAGAACTAGGCATTGTGGTAACGGATCTGTTAGCTGAGAGTTTTCCTCGACTCCTTGATGTCAAGTTTACTGCTGGTCTAGAAGAGGAACTCGATGGTATCGAAGAAGGAAATCTCGTTTGGCAAGAGGTGATCGGCCGCTTCTATGAACCTTTTGCCGAGGAACTCAAGACCGCCTACGACGAACTAGAACGCATTCAGGTTCAGGACGAGGTCAGTGACGTTCTTTGTGACAAATGCGGCAGAAACATGGTCTACAAGCTCGGTAGATATGGCAAGTTCCTAGCCTGTCCAGGCTATCCGGAGTGCAAGAACACCAAGCCAATCTTAGATGAGATTGGTATAGAGTGTTCTGTCTGCAAGAATGAGGGACGAGAAGGTGGTCAGCTTGTGCGCAGGCGTACTAGACGCGGCCGATTCTTTTATGGTTGTAGCAATTATCCAGATTGTGATTATACGTCCTGGCAGCGTCCTGTAGAGGAGTTATGCCCCCACTGCGGAAAGAACTTGACAATCGCCAAGGAAGGTGCAGAGCCCCGGTGTAGCAACAAGGAATGTCCTGGGGGTGACAAATAGTGACCTATGTTTCCGTGATCGGTGCAGGTTTGGCTGGCAGTGAGGCCGCCTGGCAGTTGGCACAGCGGGGTATATCCGTGAGACTTTTCGAGATGAGACCCCATGTTCGTACTCCCGCCCACGAATCCGGCGATTTTGCTGAACTGGTCTGTTCCAACTCTCTAGGATCGCTCCTGGAAAACGCTGCCGGAGGTTTGTTGAAGAAGGAACTTGAGTTGATGGACTCCTTGATCCTCCGTGTAGCAAAAAAGACGATGGTGCCTGCAGGTGGAGCCCTCGCAGTCGATCGAGGAGAATTTGCCAAAGAGGTCACCAAGGCGCTTCTGGAACACCCAAAGATCTCTTTTGTAAATGAAGAGTGTAGGGAAATCCCAGATGGTGTAGTTGTGATTGCTACGGGACCTTTGACGAGTGATTCCTTGACAGAGGTCCTACAGGGTTTGACGCAGGCTGAAAATCTCTACTTCTTCGATGCCGCAGCTCCTATTGTGGTAGGAGAAAGTATCGATTACACAAAGGGATTCTGGGCCGCCCGTTATGACAAAGGAACGGCCGACTACTTCAACTGTCCACTGACGAAAGAGGAATATGAAGACTTCGTTCACGCCCTTGTGCAAGCCGAAGTCGCTCCCCTTCACGACAGTGATGTAGCAACAGAGGATCTAGCGGTGTTCGAGGGGTGTATGCCCATCGAAGTGATGGCCAAGCGAGGTGCAGATGCCTTGCGCTACGGTCCCTTTCGACCAGTGGGTCTCATTGGTCCAGATGGCAGACGTCCTTACGCGGTACTGCAGCTACGTCAGGAAAACACTGAAGCCACCCTC
>JAAZLY010000300.1 GCA_012799115.1 Bacillota bacterium | reverse complement strand
GCGGCGTTCATCGATTCAAACTTCGATACATTACTGTACTTGGCTAACAAAAAAGGGGATTTTGACCCTGTGAGAATTACAGGACCAGTAGTCAGTGTGGTTGATAATACTGCGACTTGGACGAAGGCGTCGTGCCCTGCCCATCGAGTGTCTGGGATGTTTCCGCAGGGTGCCCTTTGAGCACTTAGACACATCTTCTCCGGTAGACTGTGGCAGAATCAGTGTTAGAAAGGTGGAGGCAGATGAGCAAGGTAACCATAGAATTTTTTCACGACGTAATCTGCAGTTTTTGCTTCCCTATGTCCTACAGGATGCGAGAACTCGTCAAGGCGATGCCTGAAGTCGAAATTGTGCACCGTTCCTTTGCGCTGGTTAGGGAAGAAGGCGCGTTTGACCACATGTTCGGCTCTCGAGAAGCGGCAAAGGATGAGGTTTTGAGACATTGGGAGCAGGCGAATCAAAACGATGATTTGCATCGCTTTAATATTCAGGGTATGCGTGAGGCGGACTTTCCTTTCCCCACATCGATGAAGGGACTCCTTGCCTGTAAGGCTGCCTTTTTCACAGGAGGCGAAGGGGCTTATTGGGATGTCTTTGATGCTCTGCAGACGGCCTTTTTTGTCGAAAGCCGCAATATCGGTGATCGGAATGTGATCGAAAGTATTATCAGGGAGACGGAGCTGGACTTTGGGACCTGGCGACAATATTACAGGGATCCCAAGACAATGGAAGCAGTGGAGAGTGATCTTCACTTAGTCGAACAGTATGGGATCACAAGTGTTCCGACCCTGATTATCAACGGTAAACATCGTGTAGTTGGCGCACTGCCCCTTCCTCGCGTCATTAGTTCTATTCAGAGGTCTATCGGGTGACGTGCCAGAGGCAGTCTCTTACCTGACCGTTGATAGACAGAAGGGATGCCCCGCGGGGTCAAGCATCACAGTTGAAGTGTCGTAGTATTGAACGTCTGCTTTTCGTGCACCGCACTCTAGGGCTTTCTCCACTGCCTCTTCAAGGTTGTCAACGTAAAAGTCGATATGTGCCATCTGTTGTTGCTTACCGTCTTCCCACGGCCAAACAGGTGGTTCATAATTCTCCACCGTTTGAAAGACCAAGAGTATCCCCTCTGGGGTGTGAAGCGCTGCCCAAGCATCACTGGAGATTTCCTTTTTCCAGCCGGATAGTTTTACGTAGAAATCGGCCAGTTCGTTGGCGTTGGGACAGTCAAAGGCTATGCCTATGATGGACTGAATCATTTGATCCTCTCCTTAAGCGGGTTCTACCCACCATTATACGGGGAGGTTTCTGTTTTTTCAATTTTATCCAGAGGATTTTTGGGACAGCACACGAAAGTTCTTGACTCGCTACTTTAGCAAGGTTAAGTCACACCCTTAGATTTCGGGGAATCCAGGTACGAATCTAGGCCCCTTTCTAGACAGTTCCTGCGAGGTTTCGAGGAAGATTGGACCGATGAACACCCGCACGTGGTTTGCCTCCCCTATGTGGAGGGATTCATGTTTGAGCACCTTACGCTGTTAACAGACTTTAGCGGCGGCGATTTCCCCGAAGAATGGACAGAGGACTGCATAGACAGGTTGCTCTCCGGAGGGTTAATTGACCATGTACAAGCTTTAGAGTTGGAGGACTCCGAGCCGCTGGTCTCTGCGACTGGCAACAAGGCAACGTGGACAAAAACCTATAGCATTCAAGCTATAGCAACAACAGTTGATGAACAGAAGTTTACTTGCGAGTACACTTTGGCCTTTGAAGTCAGTCTGGTGAAAGACTCGGGTTGGAAGATAGAGAGGGTTGACGTCAGCGTAGATGCCTATGAGCAAGTTCCGACGGGGCATATAGGATGGAGCTGATTCGATCGTACGTCATGATGAAGAGCTATTTGCGATGTCACGCAAGAATGATTGAGACGCGTTCCTGGGATCCACAGAATGATCTTTACCCCAAAATAGATTGAAAAAGGGCCAAATCCTGCACTAAATACAGGTTTAGCCCGAAATTGACTCCAATAAAAAAGGGT
>JAAZLY010000299.1 GCA_012799115.1 Bacillota bacterium | reverse complement strand
ACACGATCGGCCATGCTGGACCACCGCTGAAGTGGGAGGATATGTGTGGACCCCTTCAAGGAGCAATCTTGGGTGCCATCGTCTATGAGGGATTAGCCGAAACCCTTGAAGAGGCTGAGAAACTTGTCCTAGCCGGGAAAATCGACTTCAAACGAACCATGAACTTAGTGCTGTCGGTCCCATGACTGGGATGATCACGTACTCTATGCCACTTTGGAAAGTTGAAAACACCAAGTTTGGCAACGTTGCGTACTCAACATTTAATGAGGGACTCGGCAAGGTCATGCGCTTCGGTGCGAACGGACCAGATGTCATTGAACGGCTAAAGTGGCTGGAAAAAGTACTAGCACCGGCCATGAAGAGTGCCCTAAAATCCAGTGGTCCCATCGCTCTGAGGGTATTGATGGCCAAAGCTCTGGCCATGGGCGATGAGATGCATCAAAGGAATACGGGGGCAACGAGTTTGTTCATCCGGGAAATCATGCCCCACCTCATTAAGACAGAGCAGAACAATGCCGATCTAGAAAAGATCGTGGAGTTTGTGACGGGTAATGATCAGTTCTTCCTGAATCTAGCCATGGTGGGTTCTAAGGCCATTATGGATCCTGTGAAGAATATCCCCTACTCGACTGTGGTTACTGCTATGAGCCGTAATGGTACAAACTTTGGGATCAAAATCAGTGCCTTGGGAGATACTTGGTTTGAAGCTCCTGTAAACCAACCGGAAGGACTATATTTCCCAGGCTACTCAGAAGAAGACGCGAATCCAGATATCGGTGATAGTGCCATTGTTGAGACCATTGGTATTGGTGGATTTGCTATGGGTGCAAGTCCAGCAGTGGTACGCTTTGTAGGAGCATCGAGTATGGCCGAGGCCCTTCAGTATTCCCAAGACATGCAGCTGATCTCTGTAGGCCTAAGTACTACATTGATCCTTCCAACGATGGACTTCGTCGGAACTGCAACAGCCATTGATGCTCGCAAGGTAGTTGATACGGGGATCTTGCCTGTGATTAACACAGGAATGGCCCATAAGCAACCAGGCGTTGGCCAAGTTGGTGCTGGGATCGTTAAGGCTCCTTTGGGCTGCTTCGAAAAAGCAGTAGAAGCGTTTGCTGAGCAATTTTAAGGGAAAAAGGGGCTGAACGTCCATGAACTTACCAGTTACCATCGGGATGTGGCTCTTGGCAGTCCTCCCCATCGTCTTACTCCTTTACCTAATGGTGGGGAGAGGGTGGGGGGCTTACAAGGCCGCTCCCGTTGGGCTTGTCATAGCTTTGATCAACGGGCTCATTTTCTACCGAGCAAATCTTCCTTTGATTTCCAGTGAGGTGCTTAAAGGAGCGTGGAACACGCTGTCGGTGTTACTCGTTGTCTGGCCGGCAATCCTCCTGTATGAAGTAGTGAATGAGTCCAAGGCATTTATCGTTTTTCGTCAGGAGTTAAAGAGGCTAACACCCAATGAACTTCTGCAGATTTTGGCTATCGGTTGGGTCTTTGTCAGCTTTTTGCAGGGCATCACTGGTTTTGGTGTCCCTGTAGCGGTGGGAGCTCCGATTTTGCTGGGGCTGGGTGTAAAACCCATTTATGCAGTAATCATCCCACTCTTAGGACATGCATGGGCAGGAACCTTTGGAACTCTCGCGGTTGCCTGGGATGCTCTAGTCCTGCAGACGAACCTACTTGCCATGCCAGAGCAGTTGTTACAAACAGGTCTCTGGGCGGGCATCTTTATCTGGATCTACAACTTCAGTGCAGCCATACTGATATGTTGGTTCTACGGAAAGTGGGAAGGGGTCAAGAAGGGAAGCCGGGCGGTGGCCTTGATCTCCCTAATCCAAGGGGGAGGACAACTTCTTTTGACGCAAGTCAACACAACCCTTGCCGCCTTCTTGCCGGCAACAATCGGATTGGTTGTGATTTTGCTCTTGAACAAGACCAAGGCGTATGGCACAGAGTGGAACATTGAGGCGAGCCCAATTATGAGCCGTGAGGATCAGAGGGAAAGTGGGGAGTCATATCCCCAGGAAATGGGTATGCACCAAGCTTTCTTCCCCTACTATGCCCTGACGCTGATCACATTGCTCGTTCTCCTAATTCGACCACTGAACCGCTTCTTGAATCAATGGGCTATAAGTCTTTCGTTTCAAGAGACGCGGACAGCCTATGGATTTGTCAATCCTGAAGTGATTGGCTATTCCCCAATTACGCCCTTGACCCATGCGGGTTTGTTTCTGCTACTTGCGGCCATCATTGGTTACTTCTACTATCTGAGAAATGGATGGTTAGCAAGAACGAGTAGTCAAGGGATTTTGCGACGTTCGATTCAAAAGACGATTCCGCCTGGTTTGGCCATTCTGGGTTTCATCATAATGAGCCGAATCATGGGAGGAACAGGACAGACCTATGTGTTAGCCCAAGGAATCGCAATCACGTTAGGCGTAAGCTATGTGATATTCTCACCCCTGGTCGGTCTGCTCGGAGCGTTTATGACGAGTTCGAATATGTCATCGAACATTCTCTTTGGAGGATTTCAACTTACCATTGCCGAGCTTCTCGGAGTAAATGGAGCGAAGATTGTGGCAGCCCAGACTGCTGGTGGAACGGTGGGCACCGCACTAACACCAGGAAGCATTGTTCTTGGCGCCACAACCGCTGGAATCATGGGACAGGAAGGAAAGATCCTTAAGAAATTACTGCCCATCGGTGCCATTCTAGCTTTGGTCATTGGAGCGCTTGTCTACATCTCATTGTAAGGAGGAACCGTATGAGAATTGTCTTGGCCTTGGGCGGCAACGCCTTAGGTGACAATCCAGAGGAACAATTGTCACTAGTTAGAGAGGCTGCAAAGTCCTTTGTCGATCTCATTGCCGATGGACATGAGCTGGTAATCACTCATGGAAACGGGCCACAGGTGGGGATGATCAATAACGCCCTTCCTGACATGCCTTTCCCTGAATGTGGTGCCATGAGCCAAGGATATATAGGCTATCATCTACAGAACGCCATTCAAGCAGAACTGAGTAAACGGAACATTGCGCGGGAAGTTGCCACAATCGTTACGCAGGTAGTGGTTGATAAAAAGGATCCAAGTTTTCAGAATCCCACCAAACCCATTGGTCCTTTCTATAGCAAAGAAGAGAGTGACGCGTTAAGCGCTGAGGAAGGCTTCACCATGGTCGAAGATTCGGGTAGAGGTTATCGGCGTGTCGTGCCGAGTCCCAAACCCGTCGATGTTGTGGAGAAGAACACTGTTCGAACACTTGTTGACGCTGGAGTGATCGTAATAACGGCAGGGGGAGGTGGGATCCCGGTCGTGCCAGATGGTGAATATTATGTGGGTGTGCCTGCTGTAATCGATAAGGATTTTGCATCTGCGAAAATAGCGGAACTGATCGATGCAGACTATTTGTTTATTCTAACTGCTATTGACCGTGTTATGGTCAACTATAATCAACCCAACCAACAAGCACTCGATGTGATTACGGTTGCGGAGGCAAAAAGATATATTGAAGAAGGACATTTTGCCCCAGGAAGCATGTTGCCCAAAGTTGAGGCCGCGATTCAATTCGTCGACGGTCAGCCAGGGCGCCACAGTGTGATTGCTGCTCTGGAGAAGACGAAAGAAGCACTTTTGGGGAACTCAGGAACGAAGATTATAGCTTAAAGGAGAGAGAAAAATGGAACAAAAGAAGTCCTTTGTCGAAAAGCTTAAGGCTGCAGGGCCCGCGGCTGTTATCACAAGTGCCTTTATCGGTCCTGGTACCATCACAACAAGTACGAATGCCGGCGTGAACTTTGGCTATGCCCTACTTTGGGCCGTTGTTTTCTCCGGTATCTCACTT
>JAAZLY010000298.1 GCA_012799115.1 Bacillota bacterium | reverse complement strand
GGCAGCCCGTAAGAGCGTACCCTTCCCCGCCATTGTGGAGATCATATTGATGGGGTTCGTCTTTGAGGTTCTTCGTGAGGGCGGGGTTCGTTTACCTCGGCCCATCGGTCAGACCATCAGCATCGTGGGGGCTATCGTCCTAGGCGATGCAGCGGTCGGTGCTAGCTTGGTCAGTGCCCCCATGATCATTGTGGTAGGTATCACTGCGGTCGCGGGCTTTGTTGTAGCGCAGCTCAATGATGCATCAGCTCTTATTCGCCTTCTACTTGTGTTAGCTTCGGCGGTTCTAGGTCTGTACGGTTTCCTACTAGGAGTGATGGCAGTTTCGATCCATCTGGCAGCAATGAAGTCCTTTGGCGTGCCATATCTGTCAGCCTTTACTAGCCTGTCGGCACAGGGGGCAAAGGATACCGTCTTACGGGCACCTTGGCGGCGAATGATCATGCGTCCACGGCAACTCTCTGAAGGTAACCCGCAACGGGAAAAGCGCAAGTCAAGGGGTACGAACCCATGAAGAGAGCTGCTCTGAGGATGGTACCCCTGGTGATTCTTGTGTTGACCTTGGTGGGCTGCTGGGACTATAGGGAGATCGAAGTGCTGGACTTTGTGTTAGGAGGCGGTATTGAGTCGGTTGAACCAGATGTCATTTTGGTCACAGAAATGGCAAAGTCTACTGGAACCCAACAAGAGACCGAATTTCAACCCGTCGTCCTTACAACGCAGGCACCGAGCTTTGCTGGGGCTACTCGTTCTTTGTACACACCCACTGAAATGGAGGTGTTTTGGCCCCACGCAGAGGTTTTTCTCGTTTCTGAGGAAGTGGCACGCCAAGGCATGTTGGAGGTGACGGAGTTCGTTCTCCGGGCGCCAGAGATGAGAAGCACAATGTATATGTTTGTTACAAAGGAGTGCAAGGTCGAGGAAGTCTTCAAGAGTAAACCTCCTCTATTTGACTCTGTCAGCCAGCACTTAATGGGATCTGTTCGACTGGCAAACATGACCACCGTTTACATTCCCACGCAGGTGTGGAAGTTTTCAGGAGACATGGCCGCGGAAGGAGTGTCGAGCACCCTTCCCACAGTGCAGCTTGTGAACGAAGCGGGGGATATGGTGCCCGTCGTCAAAGGTACGGCCGTCTTCAAGAAAGACAAGATGGTTGGCTGGCTTGATGCAGAGGAAACACGGCTCTTTAGTCTCCTGAGTGGAGCCACACAGCATAGTTTTTTTGTCATGCAGACTAGGCTCGGAGAGATGGTCTATCCCATCAGCTATCAGTTCCGGGGGAACCAGGTACAGATAAAGCCTGTAGTAGACGGTGAACGACTCAGCATGGAGGTGAGTCTGTACTTACAGCTCGGTGTAGTAGAGCTTGGCAAAGCGACGACGGCCTTAAGCGATTCAGTGATTCGAAGTATGGAAGAACAGCTCAGCCACGCTTTTGCTCGAAGGATCGACGATTTCTTTTCGCTGATCCAAAAAGAGTATAACACCGATATTCTAGGATTCGGGCAAATGCTGATGCGCAAGCACCCTGACGCCTGGCGATCGCGCAGTGATAACTGGGACACCATTTTCCCCACGCTCCCCGTTGAGACTAAAGTCAAGTGTCGCATTGTCTTGACAGGACTTCGCCGTGATCCCATGAAGGTGAGGGATTAATATGGTTGGTGTGATTATTTTCGGTTTCGTTTTAATTGGCGGAATAGAGTTGTATTGTTGGCCACAGCGCCCTTGGAAGGAAGTCTTGGCATACCTGCTCCTCCTTGGGTTGGCTGCAGCTCTGTCCGTCACTATTTATCTCGTACCCGACTTACCTGTGCCAGAACCCTTGGCCTTTCTGGCGAAACTGATCATGAGACTGTGGCAAGGAGGCGGCAAGTAGATCATGAAAGAATTGATTCCTACCCGGCAAGGAATTGCCCTGGTCGCACTCTTTACGATCGGCAATTCCTTCATCTATGGCATGGCGCCCCACGCAGGCCGCGACCTTTGGCTCTCCTTCCTATTGGCCGCTGTCATCGCCTTGCCCCTAATCACGATCTATGCCCGTCTCCATAGTCTGACCTATGGACAGACTCTCAGTGAAGCCCTTACGCAGCTCTTTGGCAAATGGCCCTCTCGAGCTGTAGCGTTGGGTTACAGCCTTTTCGCCTGGCGCCTGGCTTGTCTTGTCGTTGGCGATCTCACCAGCTTCGTACAAACCACATCTCTCACTCAAACTCCGCAGATCGTTGTAGCTGCAGGCTTCATCATCTTGGCTCTCTGGATCGTCAAATACGGTACTGAAGTGCTGGCAAGATGGAGTTCGATCATGATCGTGATTGTCGTCGGTATAATATTAGGAACCCTCGTTCTCATGTGGAGCGAGGTATCCTTCGAGGCGTTTTTGCCCATTATGTATGATGGCTTCAAACCGGTAATCCTTGGCGCATTCCAGGTTCTAGACTTCCCCTTGCTGGAACCAGTTATCTTCTTTTGGGTTCTTGATGCCTTGCCTGAAAAAAAGTCCTCCTACAAGGTCTTTCTAATAGGCTCTCTCATGGCAACTTCATTCCTGATGATCATCGCCACCGTCAGCTTGTCGGTCCTTGGAGCAGATAAGTACGTGAGCTATTACTTTCCCATATTCATGGCAACAGCTCGGATCGATGTAGCCAACTTTCTTACTCGCATGGAACTTGTTGTTGGCGTCACCATCGCCCTGAGCGGGTTTTTGAAAATTGCAGTCTGCGTCTTGGTAGCAAGTAAGGCTCTGGCCCACGCCTTAGGCTTTAAGGACTATCGCTTCTTGGTAACGCCCGTAGCCCTTAGCATTGTCCCAGGGTCACAGTGGTTTGTCCAAACGATCATGGGTATCGTTGAAAGCGCGACCAAGATCGCAAGCCCCTCGGATGTTTTCATGGAAGTCGTTGTTCCTTTGCTACTCTGGATCACAGCGGAAATCCGAATATCGAAGCAAGGTGAGAATAAAGCAGGGAAGCCAAACAGTATCTAGAATGTTCTACCATGGATGAAAAGGGAGGGCATGGATATGGAAGCAAGGATGCGTTATCACTCATGGCTTCAGGATCCATTGATTGATGAGGAAACCAAACGAGAACTTAGGGAACTAAGTCATAATGAAGAGGGAATTGAGGATCGGTTTTATAAATGGCTAGGATTCGGTACTGGAGGGCTTCGGGGTCGGATTGGAGCCGGGTCGAACCGGATGAATATCTATACAGTACGCCTTGTCACCCAGGCTCTGGCAAATCACCTGAAG
>JAAZLY010000297.1 GCA_012799115.1 Bacillota bacterium | reverse complement strand
GTGGTGAATCGTTTCACCATACTCACTTCTAGTGTAAAATATGCAAGAAGTATTGTCAAGAAGTTTTTTCGTTCGTTAAGAGTAAGGGGTCAGCCCCCCAAAATTTGGGGGGCTGACCCCTTGCCTTACAACGCTTTACAGCTTCACTTGCATCCCATCATAAGCCAGCTTTAAATCCCACTTAGCAAGCAACCCTTCGCATTCGTCATGGGGTGGGGCATGGTGTGGTCCTGTATGGGTGATCACAAAGGGAGTGCTGGCTTGAATCATATTCTCTTCCAGCATCCACTCCCTTGCTTTTCTATTGGCAAGGAAGTTGCAGTGTCCTGGCGCTTTGTAATCATGTTGTTCGTTAAAACCAAAGGTACCCTCCATCACCACTAAATCGAAGGTGTAGCCCTTAAGAAACTCCATGGCCTCTGGTAAGAACCAAGCTGTGTCCACAGCATAGAGCATGGCCTTACCCTGATACTCAATCACAAAATTATAGCAGTCCTGCCGAAAATCGTGGTTTGCAACCAAGGGAACAAAACGAACATGCTTCGCTGTATACTGTTTCCAAGGCTCTAAGACCACAACCTCCAAATGATGATTCTTTTCATCGTGCTTTATCGCTTGTAACGTAAGTTCCCGCACCCTTTCACTACCGTAAATCGTCAAGGGAAGGGGTTTGGTAAATGTAGGGCCCTTCTCGTATCCCTGGGGATTTGTGGTTTGATCTTCGGGAAACAAACGCCAGCGCAAATACCAGGGGAAGAAGTGATCTTCATGGGCATGGGTTACAAGCAAGGTATCGATGGTCAAGAAACTATGCCCAAAGGCATCCAGTTGATTGGCAATGGCGGGTCCAAAATCCAGTAACGTATGATTTCCCAAAATAGCACTACTATTGCGGCGAATGTTCCGACCACCGAGCTCTCTGGCTTTGGAGCAATTTCCGCAATTACAAAACACCCCCGGATATTGCTCCCCGGCTGATGTACCCAAAAACGTGAACATACCCTCTCACATCCTCTCTAAAAAAGGGTTGCCCCTAGGGATGAACCCTAGAGGCACCGCTACTCTTACTCACCTAATAACTCTGCTACAGCTGCACTACCAGAACGAATCACACGCTGAACTTCCCAGTCCCGCTTGTAATCAATTTCAACAAAGCGGTCCTCTTCCCATTGTTCCTTAAGCTTCGTGCCGGTCCAATCGAAATCTAAAAACGCTTGTTTAATGGCTTCTTGTAACTCAGGATGGAGGTTATGGGCAACCCCATAGGCCGTCACAGGGAAAAGTGGGGACTGGTAAATCACATTCATCCAAGTGGAACGATCCTCCACGCGGCCACCTTGTTCCATACGATCAATCACAGTATTGGCCACGGGGGCTGCTACGTAGTCCTTATGCAAGACACCTAAGATGGAGTTTTCATGGGAGCCCGAGAAGGTCACGTCATAGTCCCTATTGGGAAGCATATCAAACTCTTCATACAACAAGGCTCTTGGTGCAAAGTAACCTGAACCGGAGGATTCAGAGACGAAAGGGATGGTCTTACCCTTGAGATCCTCGACAGAGTTGATGCCACTATCCTTATGGACAATGATTTCCATTCGATAACCAATCATACCGTTTTCGGTACCCATGGCAGTCTGGGGGATAAAACCGGCGGTGTTGACCGCATCTTGTACCGCGCCGGAGGCAAATCCGGAAATATGAAGTCTACCAGCACGCATGGCCTCGACCTGGGCTGCGTAGCTCTTCACTCCAAACCAACGGACCGGACGGCCCAAGGTTTCACTTAAGTAGGCCACAAACTCTGCAAACACTTCTTCGTACACAGCTGGATCCTCAAGCGGTGCATAGGCAAAAATCAATGTTCTAGGATCTTGCCACTCCTTTGGATCTGCGGGAACATCCGCAAGCAAATCCCCATCAAGGTCTACATAACGATCATCCAATTCCGATGCCCCTGCTACAAACGAAAAGAGCATGACCAAAGCGACAGCTGCTAAGACAAAAACCTTTGACTTCTTGAACATCAATAAACCCTCCTAAAATTGTTTTCTTGTGGTTCGACCTACAAATTCCTCCCACCTACACCGCCTTTCCTTACAGGACCGCCTCCCTTGCCTTAGCAGAGATCCATTCTGCTACAAAAACGGTCACTAAAATCGTAAACAAGATGACAATCACCTGATCCCAGCGTAATCGGTTAATGGCTGAGTTAAGTAAGAATCCGATTCCACCACCGCCCACAATCCCAATGATGGTGGACTCTCGAATGTTAATCTCCCAGCGCATAACGGTCACACCCACAAAGGTAGGCATGAGTTGGGGAACATAACCGTAGAGGAAAACCTGCGCTGTGGAGGCTCCTGTGGATTTAATGGCCTCAATGGGTTCTTGATCAATCTCTTCAATGGCCTCGTAAAAGAGCTTGGAAATCATACCAATTCCTCGCACAGCAATAGCCAGCATCCCTGCAAAAAGCCCTGGGCCAACAATCTGAACAAGGAGCAGGGCCCAAATCAGGCTCGTTACCGAACGGGTGGTAACAATGATGGCCAAGGCGACTAAGCGAACCAATTGGTGCGGCGAGGTATTCTTCGCAGCCAAGATGGCCAAGGGTACCGAAATGACTACCGCCACAAAGGTTCCAAAGATGGCGAGGTTCATTGTGTCTAATAAGGATGGCAAGACCCGGGCCGTGTAGCCAAAATCAGGGGGAAACATGCGGGAAATGAAATCTGCCGCTTGGAAGGGTGCGTCAGCCACGAACTCCCACATCGTTTCTTGAGCAATAAAGCGAAAAGCGATGAAAAACACGACCAAGCCAAACAGCCACTTCAAGAAACGGTTCCGGGCTTCCCTTGGATCCCGTGAAGTCCATAAGGGCCCATCGCCTCGTGTAAGCACTGGCACTAGACTAACCTCCTTCGAAATGCACTTGATCCATACTCACCGAGCAGGACTAAGACAATTATTACGAGCAAGATGGCACCAGCTGTGTTGTAGTCATAGCGTCCCATGGCTGTCTCTAAAACAGCTCCAATACCTCCGGCTCCGACCAAACCAATGACGGTGGATTGCCTAAAGCTCTGATCCGCCCGGTAGATGACAAGACCTGCGAAGCGGGTGGCAATCTGTGGCCAGACCCCGTAGAGAATCTGCTGGGGCCAGGATGCTCCAGTGGACTTAATGGCTTCTAGGGTTTCGGGGTTAATGTTCTCAATATCCTCCGCCCCCAGCTTGCCCAAGAATCCTACCGTGTTAACAATCAGGGTCAAGAGTCCCGCAAAGGGTCCAAAGCCAAACATTATGACGAACATAATGGCTAGAATCACAACGTGTAAACTACGAAACACCACTAAGATGAGGCGGGAGAGAAAGTAGACGGGCCTTGGGGCAATGTTCTTGGCAGCTCCTAGAATGAGGGGGATGGAGAATAAGACCCCAAATCCTGTAGCCACCACCGTCATGGCCATACTCTCTAAGACACCCTGAATGATATAGTTTTGCCGTGCCAAGAAGTTGGGTTTCAAGAACGCTCCAAACATCTTACCGGCCCGCCCCATCCCGTAGGCAATCCGCTCGGGATCTACTTCAAAGGAGTTAAGAGCATAGATTACATAGGCTAAAAGGGCGAGTCCCAAAAGTACCCTTAGACCAAGGGACTTGATCCTAGGTGGTTTCTTCCACACCCTTTCCACCTCTTTAGGAGTCGATGTCATTATGAGCTCACCTCTTCACAAGATTCATCTTCGGAGTCGAGTTTGGGCATAGTTGCTTCCCAGTCCTCTTCCCCATAGATCGTAGTCAAACTGGAGGAATCCAGGTTGCCTGCTGGCTTGTCGTAGACAATGAGTCCATCTCTGAGCCCTACTACCCGCTCGGAGAACATTTCGGCAAAGTTCACTTCGTGGATATTAATGATGGCAGCTAAGCCCCGTTCTTGTACCAGTTCCACAATGAGGCGCATGATTTGGCGACCTGTTTTGGGGTCAAGACTGGCGGTGGGCTCGTCAATTAAGAGCAAGTCAGGACTTTGCAAAAGCGCCCGGCAGATACCGACTCTTTGTCTTTGACCTCCGCTCAGTTGATCCGCCCGGGTATTGGCGTAACCAGAGAGCCCCACCTTGTCCAGAAGTTCCAGGGCTTCTTGGATGTCCTTAGCGGGAAACTTACGCCTAGCGCTCTTCCAAAAGCCCACATAGCCCAGACGTCCCGAGAGGATGTTTTCCATGACGCTGAGTCGTTCCACCAAGGCGTATTCTTGGAAAATCATGCCCACTTTTTTCCGCGTTGCCCTGAGGTCTTTGGTCCCGAGCTTGCAGATGTCTACACCATGGAAGAGGATTTCCCCGCTGGTTGGCTCCACCAAACGGTTGATGCAGCGAATGAGTGTACTCTTGCCTGCGCCTGAGGGTCCAATCAAGGCGATGATCTCACCCTTTTTGACCTTTAGATCCACACCCTGTAAGGCTAAGGGCCCCGCGTTATACTTTTTCTTTAGTTGACGAATCTCCAGCATTATTTTGCCGCCCTCCAAGTCTTCCAATTTTGTCCTCGTACCACTTCAAGACTCTTTAGTAAGTCTATGGCGTTTTTGTTTTCTAAATTTAGGGGGAAGGTCCATCCCTCTTGTAGGTAACGCTCGAAGAAACTCTGAAAGTCGATGCTTCCTTCGAGCACGGGTAGGTGCTCATCCGCGACCTGGTTGTTGTCATGGAGATGGGTGCCAATGATGTTTTGTACTCCCACTCCTTCAATGAAATCTAAGATATGGATGCCGGTTGAATGGCCGTGTCCCGAATCGTAGTTGATAAAGAATGTATCGCCGAGAGCTTCTCTGCACTCCCTAAAGTCTTGGGGAACCAGGGGGAAACGCACTTTAAAGGAGGAGAAGTCATGGAAGTTTTCTAAGGCGATTTTGACTCCGTATCCCTTGGCCTCTGCGATCAACCAGCCTAGCTCATCGATGGTTCGCTTCTTGAGGTCTGCATACTCCTGGACAGAGACAAAGTCTTTGACGGTGAAGCGATTGGGCTTCCCAAGGGTGTCTGTGACCTTCTG
>JAAZLY010000296.1 GCA_012799115.1 Bacillota bacterium | reverse complement strand
TTATCAGCTGTCTGGGGCCAAGCCCTACCCAACTCCATTTGTTCGGGTCATACACAATACGAGCCAACTCCATCAATTCTTCATAGGTCACCTGTTCAATCTGCTGCATCGTTTCTTCTGGCGTTGTGATCCGGCCCTCGTCCATTTCTCCCTTAATCAGCCGGGTCATACGATTGCTCGTACTTTCGAGGGACAATACCAGACTACCTTTCATTTGCCCCTTGGCCCTTTCTAGCGTTTCTGGTGTAATCAGATGGGGCAAACCTGTAAACAAATCACCTAGCACGTCCCATACCTGGTCCCAGTGCTGGGGGTTAAAACCGGCGTAGATACCGTAAGAGCCCGCATCATCATGAAGGGAAGTAAAGGAATAGGTGTTGTACACTAGACCCCGCTCTTCTCGTAACTCTTGGAAAAGTAGGGAGCTCACGCCTCCGCCAATCATGGTGTCTAAAAGACCCAACGCATAGCGCCTTTTGTCGTGGCGGCAAAGGGCCGGACCACCAAGGCAGAGGTGAACTTGCTCAATGTCCTTGTCTTGGAAATATTCTTGGCCCGATCGGGATTCAGCACTACTGAGCAAAGGCCTAGAACCCCTAGGTAGAGAGGCAAAGGCCGCACCAAAGGTTTCCACGACCTGTTCGTGACTGATATTCCCCGCACTGGCTATCACTAAGCGATCCGCAGTATAGTGCTTGGCAAGATAGTCGCTAATCGTCGCCGGTGAAAATGTGGCAACACTACTTGTCGAGCCAATGATATTGCGTCCGAGGGGATCATCCGGCCAAAGCTTAGCAAAAAACAGATCGTGGACGAGCTCCTCAGGAGAGTCCTCATACATGCTCAGTTCCTCAAGGACTACATTCTTCTCCTTCTGGACATCCGACGGCGAGAACAATGAGTGTAGTAACATCTGCTCTAAAAGCTCAGATGCGGTTGAAAAGTGCTCATCGAGTACTTTAAAGTAGTAGCAAGTTTGCTCCTTGCCGGTGAAGGCGTTTAGATATCCTCCCCTTTGATCCATAACTTCCGCAATTTGCTTGGCGGAGTACTTTTCCGTACCCTTAAACATCATATGTTCGATGAAATGGGAAAGGCCCCATTCATGTTCTTCTTCGTGACGACTACCCACCTCATACCACGCTCCCAAAGTCACAGAACGAAGGTAAGGTAGATATTCAGTAATGATTCGAATACCATTGGGCAACACTGTACGTTGATACATTCTATCCTCCGGCACACCTGGGCAATTCCGCCAAAGCGCACTTTTCTTTCCACTGATCTTTAATTGGTAATATGATACCATAGATTCAGCATACCAGAAAGGGGGATCACCGTGAATCAGGGTATCATTGCAGCTCTACTATCTGTCTTATTTTATCTAACCAGTCTCTTTACGGGAGGGCAGGCTCAACCTGTCAAATCCATCGATCCTCCCCTAACGCAGCAGTCTTACATCGTCTTAGGTCAAGTGGGAACAATTTCAGCCGATCGGGTAACCATTAGGCATAGTCCAAGTACAGACGGTAAACCTCTAGGAACCGTTACTAGAGATACAAAGGTGACCATTTTGGATGAGACAGCGAATTGGTATAAGATTCGCCCATCCATCGGCACCGACGGTTGGGTACCAAACTATGCAGTGAACATGGACAAACTAGAACGGTCAGCGGTAGCCAAGGAGCTCCTCGGGATTTATCCTGGCGGGGACCTGGCCTACGACAGTCTGCTGGAAAATGGTCAAAAACTTACTGGAATCGCATCCCTCGGTTGGAAACTCGATAGTTACGGCGAACTTGCTGTCACGACCGATTTTGACTACGAAGAGATGGGTCGTAGCCTCTACTTTGCTGGCAATCAGGAAATGAAGACCTACGCCAACATCACGATCAGTGCTAGTCCCACCCGGCTACTTAGTATGCCATCCCTACAAGAAAAGAGTATCCAACAGATCGTAGGGACACTAGAAGAATGGGGCTTAAAAGGAGTCTTAATCGATATCGCCTATGTTCCAGGCGAAGAGCAGGATCAGCTCTTTGACTTTGTCGGTAAACTGACGCGACAGTTACAGCAAGATGGACTCCAAGCCAATCTGGCTCTGCCGTGGAATGCCAACATCGACTATGTGGCAGCCAGTCGGAGTGTAGACCATCTCATACTCAAATACGCCCTCGACTCCGATGGAGCAAAACCCGGTCCCCTAGAACCGCTCCCTCAAGTCGAAGCTATGATCCAGGATATCACAAGCAACCTGTCTGCCGACAAAGTGATCCTGAGTATCTCTACAGGTGGTATCCAGTGGTCAAGAACCGGTGTGCCTACACCCCTCTCCCACCGGGAGATTCTTGAATTAGCCGCACGGCAAGGAGCTAGTGTTCGCTGGGATACAGAGTCGAAGACACCCTATTTCCAATATGGCGCAGGCGAAGAGGTCTGGTTCGAAAACCGCTATAGTCTTAAGTACAAAATCGACCTGGTGGAAAAATACAATCTAGGAGGGCTTGCCCTCAGGAACTTAGGTCAAGAGGATGCCGACGTCTGGACGCACCTTTAGGACTAGTCCGCAAGAAGTTCACTCACTGTCACACATTGAAAACCACGCTGGGCCAGAAAGTCCAAGATGACTGGTAAGGCTTCGAGGGTCGGTTGTGTAGGGTGCATCAGTATTAAGGCTCCGTTGACCACGTTGCTCTTAATTCGATCGATGATCACGGTTGGTGCGGGCCGCTGCCAATCGACGGTGTCTACGGTCCACAGCACCGTCTTATAGCCGAGTTCCGCTGCGACGCTCACCGTTTGTTGATTAAAGTCTCCCGCTGGTGGTGCAAAAACCTGAGGTTTTTGCCCACTTGCTTCAAGAACCAAATCTTCTCCTTCCTGAATGAGCCTTGCGGTTTCTGCACGGCTCATTTTACTTGCCATGCCATGCCACCCGCCATGGTTTCCCATTTCATGACCCGCTTGACTAATCCGTTTTGCCAACTCAGGCGATTCCTTTGCCCACCGACCTGTAGGAAACCATGTGGCACTAACCCCATAATGGTCAAAGACGTCCAACATACCTGGAATAAACTCATCTCCCCAGTCCACATTGACCATCAAGGCGACCCTTGGCTCACTCGTGGGTCCTCTGTAAATCGGCTCAAAGTGGGCCTTGGTGATGGATGGAAGCACTAAGACTGTAACTAGGTCCACTTGAGAGTGTGCGGGAGCCTTCAGGAGGGCATCTACCGTGCTTTGCACGTCGACAACTTGACCAATGACCTCCTCGATAATCTCCCCAGTCTGCCAATTGCAACTGGCGTTACTGGCCTCTACATAGAACCTTTCTGCTAGACTCGCCACTACATCATACAGTTCTTGCTCTAGTAGACCTTCAACTAATTGTCCATCAAGGGTTACTCCCTTATTCACTCCAGACAAAGTGCGCTGGGCCGCTCTATAAATCCCAGGACCCAGTACACCAGCACCTAGAATGAGAAAGACTGCAAGAATGAGGATGAGTCCTCGTTTCGTGATAATCACCCCTAACGCCCCCCTTTTGCCGGACGCTGAATGCCCGCATGATCAATGTAGAAGTTATCCTGGTAGAGTAGTTGCGAGATAGGGACAATTTCATACCCCTTTGCCAGTAGATCTGGGATCAGACGCCGAATAGCCCCGGGGGTACCCGGGGCCGCATTGTGAAAAAGCACGATGGAACCCGGCTCAACCTGTTCCATCACGCGCTCATAGATTTGATTACTCGAGAGGTTCTTCCAATCCAGAGAATCCACCGACCACTGAATCGTGTGGTAGCCTAGGGCAGAAGCAGCCGAGATCACCTGGTTATTATACTCGCCGAAAGGTGGGCGGAAAAGTGTCGTATTCTGCCCGGTTAGATCCTTGATCAAGGCTTGGTTCTTCTGAAGTTCATAGTGAATACCCTGCTCACTCAGGGTGTTCATATGGGGATGTGAAAAACTGTGATTGCCAATCTCATGGCCTGCAGCAGCGATTTTGACGACGTAATCAGGATGCTTATCAACCCATTGTCCAGCAAGGAAAAAGGTCGTTGTTATCCCGTGCGTCTTAAGAATGTCTAAGATCTCATCCGTCAGTTCCGTGCCCCAAGTGGCGTCAAAGGAAATGGCAAGTTGCTTCGATTCCGTCTGAACTGCATAAATGGGAACTAACCTTCCCCGAGACGTAACCGAGACTACGAGTGGTTCTCGCAACTGCGGTACTAGACTTACAAGCGCCAGGAGCAGAACCACAAGAATATACCATCGCTTAACCCTAATAACGAATACACGCATAAGATCACCCCTGGTAATCTTATTACCTAGAGGGTGAAGTTATGATTCCCGATCTTTCTAATCACTGGTTTGGTAGCCCAGTAGTCTGCAGCCTGGGTCGTGCGTGGATTATAGAAGAACAAAGCTCCACCGGTGGGATCCTCACCGCGTAATGCTCTGTTGACCGCTTCAACAGCAACGTCGTCACCATGCTTAGGCAGAGTATTGTGCTCGACAGGGGTGAACTGTCCCGGTTGATGCATTACATCCCATACCGTGTTCGGGAATCTGCTACTTTGGACCCGGTTTAGAACCACCGCAGCCACAGCGATTTGTCCCTCTAGAGACTCCCCTCTAGCCTCGGCTGAGACTAAACGCACTAAGAGGTCTTTCTCCTTAGCCGATATGGGGACAATGGTCTCATCGGAACGTAGGGTTTGCAGCTTAGCATGGCTGGGCAAACGCAACTGGGTACCGATCTGTATAGTCGCAGGGTCTTTGATCTTGTTTAGTTCCGCCAATTCTTTCCAGGTGATTCCGTAAGCAATGGATATGTCATACAAGGTGTCCCCCGGTTTCACCGTGTAAGTTTGATGGGAGCTTGCCCTACCAATGGAAAAAAACAGAAGCAGTGCCCCCAAGACAATCAGTATGTTGCGCATGATTCCTCTCCCCACTTATCTGTTGTTTCATTATTCCACACCGGAGAAGCTTCTCCTTCAGCGACCGAGCTGATCAAGATAGCGAAGGACCGGATTGGACTCAATGACTTCCGAAAAGGAAACTCTCTCTGAAAGCAGGTTCAGCCCCACAAGGACAAGTGACAAGACGATCCTTCCCCAAAGAGAAAAAGCGATGGTGCAAGCGAGACCCAAAACCGCTCCAAGGGCATTCGACCCTGTATCTCCCATCATAACAGAACGTTTCAAATCCCAAAATAGGAAACCTGCAACAGCCCAAAGCATAGTAAGGAGGGGCCCCAAGGCTTCTGGTCGTAGAAGGTAGACAAAGAAGCTCAGCACAATGAAGGTCTTACCGCAACGGCCTGGCCTCAGGTCCAGCAAGTTCATGAAGTTTGCCATTAAGGCAATATTGAGCCCATTTAGCAGTAACTCCCAGGCATTGGTCGCAAGAGAGGAAGCAATAACTAGGGCTGCTACCGATCCTCCCAGTGCTTTAAGAGCCCCGGTGGAAAGCTGGCGAGCACCAAAGTGACCGCGGAAACCCTTACGCGACATTTCTCCATAGACATCATCCACGAATCCGAAGATGGCAAAGAACAACAGAGTTAAGACGAACAGCGCAGCAAACTCCAGCTGCAGGCGGGCGGTTGTCACTAATCCCCCTGATAGAACAAAGGCGATGCCAAGGCCTGTAGGAGTTTCTTCGCCTAAGTAGTTCTTCCGTTTCTGGTCTGCAAAGATGGGCCTCAAGAGGGGAACTGCAACGTAGGAGAGGATTCCCGCAACCACCCACCAGATCATCGATGCCACCCCCTTTGCCAACACCGCATGAATGTCCTGAGAACATGGAAAAGCTGACGTCCTCGATGCCGTAATCCCCTCAGACCACGACCATAGGCACGATGTTTCATGGCAAGGGGTACTTCAACCAGCCTAAATCCATGATGGAGGGCGCCAACTGTTAATCCCACTTCTACACCAAAGCCTGAAGAAAAATCGCCAAGAGCCTGTAGTACTTCTGCCCGAACAGCCCGCTGTCCAGAGAGGGGACTTGTGATACTTCCACCCGTGAGCCACTTCACACCAAGCTGCGCGATGCAGCGTACAGCACCAAAGCCCATCTTGGCCTTGGAAGCGCTTTGGTCGGCGGCAAAACGTGCAATGGTCATATCCGCTTCATCCTGAAGAATTGGGGTCAAGAGAGCACCAGCCAGAGAGGCGGTAGCCCCGAGGTCCGCATCGAGCAAGAGATACACCTGGGCCTGAACCTCATGTCGTCCATAGTTTAGAGCTGCTCCTTTGCCCTGATTTGCTTGTAGGCGCGCAACCCGTACATCTTTCCCCACGGAAGCACTGGAAGCAAGAGCAAAGGTGTCATCGTCAGAGCCATCATCGATGACGACAATCTCATCAACATGTTCGAGCTCGGAAACCGCAGTCAAGGTTTGAACGATGAAATCTGCTTCGTTGAACGCAGGGATCAAGGCTACAACTTTCATGGGAAGAGACCTAGGGCGCCTTTTTGTCTACCATAATGACCTTCCCTACCCCGGGCGATCCCTAGGAGAAAGGCCAGTTGCCCGGTGGAGGTATCTATACTATCCACTAAGAGAGCCTGGGGAAGATTTGCAGCCACCGACTCGGTGGTTTGGTCCCAGACAAAGACGAGATGATGACCTGCTGAAGCCAAGCTCTCAAGGATCACTTCAACATCTGCAGGGATTGGTTCATCTGTAAGTGGAAAGACAAAAACGCTCTCTTGGGTAGCCTTAAGCTCGGTCAAACCAGCTGGTTCGATCTCCACTACCTCAGCCCCTGCCAACTGCAAAATGGTACGCAAATCGACAGTCTCAGTCTCTATCCCTGTATCAACTAATACAACACTCTTGGCTTCTAGCAGATCCTGGGAGATACTAGTTAGCATCTCTCCCCAGGCTCCTTCAGCAGCATGCAATTCCTTTTCAACAAGAGCCAAATTAGCCTGGGTCTGTCTAAAACGATCCTCAAGCTCAGTGATGATGTTTGCTTGTTCGTCAACGAGGATATGATCTGGAAACAAGGCGCCACCGATCAAAATCCCTAAGATTAAGCTGAAGAATACTGCAATCAATGAGGCAACATGATAACGAAAACCGAAGTTCATCTAGAACCACCCCGTAATCAGGCGTAGTTGGAGCCACAAGAGATGTAAGTAGTGCCTCCACGGTGAGGCTAGGCCCATGAAAATTAAGATGGGAATAAGGGTTAAGAGAACAACTGGTGCCATTCCAAGGGGCGTTTTCGATCGATAGAGTTCACTGACTTTCTTAGCGTCGAGTAGGATGGGGCCAATCTTCAGACGGGTTAGAAAGGTCGAAGCCATTCCTGGTCGTCCCTTTTCGAGAAAGTCGATCATATTGGAGTGGGATCCAACCAAGACAATAAGTTCGGCCCCTTGGCCATGGGCCAAGAGAAGAGCCAAATCCTCACTCGTACCTGGTGCAGCTACCACATGAAAATCTACATCAAGACGTCTAAGACGCTCACGACCAGGACAACGTCCGTCGGGATAGGCGTGGGCAATAAGTTTAGCCCCGGAACAGAGGGCATTGTCGCTCACACTGTCCATGTCTCCGACAATTATGTGTGGTCTCAGTCCAGAGGAGATCAGGGCATCTGCTCCACCGTCTACACCGATTAACACGGGTCGGGCCTCTTGAATGTATGAGCCGAGCACCTTGAGATCCTCCCTGTAACCGAGGCCTCGCACAACAACGACCACTGGCTTATTGTGGAGTGTATCCTTTAGGTCGGGAAAGGCAATGTCACCGAGAATGACATCCTTCTCTTTGAGGGCATAATCTAAGGTGTTACTAACAAAACGGTCAAGTTCCTTGGGCAAGTTCAGTCTAGCAATCCTTTGCCTTTCCTTGATGACATGCTCGGTGATAATATCTCCTACTGCAATTGTCACCCCATCCCGCAGGATGCGTCGGCCCCGGATTTCTACGAGATCGCCATCAGCCAGGATATCGAAGATCGAATCTCCAACATTGTCCAGGAGAGGTACCCCGTGTTCCCTCAAGAGTTGGGGACCTAGATTCGGATAACGACAAGTCAGGGAGCACGCGGCGTTGATTACTGCCATCACGCCGGCTTCAATCAGGCCTGCGGCCCCCACTGCGTCGAGGTCTTCGTGGGCGATTACCGCGATCTCACGTGGATGCAAGACCGCAGCAAGTTCCTTTGTGCGCTTGCCTAGCCTCACTCTACCCTGCAAGATCTTCCCCCCTTGAATAGCAAAAGAGACGGTCTATGCCGTCCCTCTTAGTATGTCTTCTTCAAGTTCAATTTAGACACTCTGATCCATTACCAAAGCGACCAAGTCAACCACTCCTGCAATAAAGGCCGAGGTGGTCGGCTTACCCTTGTTCTCCCTAACATGGGGAAAGAAACGATACAGCTCCTCCACATTTCCCTTCTCCCAGGTCACATCTAGGGCATAGCGCATAGCTCGTTCCACCTGAGCTGCGCTTACTTCAAACTGCTGAGCAATGGCCGGATACAGGTGCTGAGTTACAGAGTTTAACCAAATGGGGTTCAATGAGGCTAACCAGATTCCTTCAACAAGGTACCGATACCCCTTGTAGTTGGGAGGTATCCCAATCTGCTCAAAGAACCGAACACAAGTCTCCTGCACATGTCGCCTCGTCAAAGGAATAGAATGCTTATCTAGAGTTTCTTTCACGAGTTGCCGAATCCTTGTTTCCAGAACGGCAATGTCAATGGGACGCTGCATGAAATAGTCGGCACCTAGACGAGCTGTATCGCTCAGCTTCTCCTCAGAAGCCATGTCGGAGGCAAACACAACCACTTTCACCTCGTCTGAAGCAAAGCGGGCCCGAATGTCTCGCAGCACAGACAAACCACCCATAGGCGGGATGTCCACATCCAGCAAGACAATGTCCGGCCTGTCCTCTTTGAGAATGGAATAAAGCTCCGATACACTCGACATGCCCCGGCAGACAAGATCCTCACATCGACTGAAATGGTCGTTGACAGTGGCTTGAAAGGCAGTGTCCTGCGTGAGCTGTACAACTCTAATCATGACTAACCCACCCGACCGGCAAGCATAAATGTCTTTGTGATTGGGGAATAGTGGAAGTTCTTCTCCAAACGAAATCGTTCGATCTTACCGGTCGACGACATATGGATCCTAGGCCCGGTACAGTCTAGTCGTTCCGAACCGATCAGAATGGATTGCTCATTGTGAACACTGATGGGCAGATCCTGAGCAATGAGATCGAGGACGCGCCTTTCCACTTCCTCCAAATCCACTTCAGGCTTCCGGGTAAACTCCACAACAAATCCGCGCCGCACATCGCTATGAAATGTGGGAGGCTCAAAGCCCATTTGCTCGAAGACGATTCCAGTAAGGTCTTCAGCGCTATGTGCCATTTTCCTGTAAATCAAGGACTGATAAGCCTCTTCCGCTATTTCCAAGGGAAAGGGACCGAAGAGGGTGGGAACAGTGACGACCACCTCTTCCCCGATACCTATCAACATTTCCGCATTGATGTTCAGCAGGGGATATAAAAGCTCAAAGTGCTCTACAACTACACGACGTCCTGCAGAAACTGCCTTTTTTACCGCATCAGCAAGTTCCCACAGTTGGGTGAAGGCCATTTCAAAACGTACATCAAGATGGTACGTATGTGTACGGAAGAATTCACTCTCAGCGTCATCAAGCACAGGCAAAGGCCTGACATTGACGCCATCGTCGTCATTTGTCAGAACTAGCCCTGGGAACATGCCCCGGATAATCAGAGACTTCCCCGCGCCTGCATCGCCCATGATCCCAATTAAGCGATCTTCGGGGCGTAAATATCGTTGGGCAATGAGCATGCCCAAGTGCATAAGACGATGTCTGCCCCTTGGGGCATAGTATGAGGCCTTCACCAACGTGGTATAGTACATTACAGAATCGCCTCCACATGACGTGCCACGTGGCAGTTAATGTTCACTGCGACCGGTAACCCTGCAATGTGTGTAGGGTAGGTATCGACAAATAAGGCTAGGGCTGTCTGTGTGCCACCGAAACCTTGAGGGCCTACCCCAGTTTGATTCACCAACTTAAGCAGTTCTTCTTCAAGCTCGGCGATATGAGGTTTGGGATGTTTGGAACCCACCTCGCGTAATACCGCCCGCTTAGCCAAGAGAGCGGCCTTCTCCATTGTACCGCCTATCCCAACACCAATAATAATCGGTGGACAAGGGTTGCCTCCAGCTTCGCTGACAGCCTTCACCACAAAATCCTTTATTCCCTGAACACCCTCCGCAGGTTTTAGCATCTTCAAAACAGACATGTTCTCACTGCCAAAACCCTTTGGAGCAACAATGAGTCGTAACTGGTCGCCCTCGACCAAGGAAACATGCAAGACTGCAGGAGTATTGTCCTTAGTGTTGACCCGTTCAATGGGATCTCCAACCACGCTCATACGAAAGTAGCCTTCTTTGTAAGCCTGTCTGACGCCCTCATTAACGGCATCACTAAGGAGGCCACCCTGAATATGCACATCCTGGCCTACCTCAGCAAAGACGACAACCATACCAGTATCCTGACATAGTGGCATCTTCTTCTCTTTCGCAATACGAGCATTTTCCAAGATCGTGTCCAGGACATTCTGCCCAAGGGGGGAATCCTCATCTTTTTGAGCCTTAACTAAGGCTTCCCAGACATCCATTGGCAAATTACAGTTCGCATCCAGACAAAGGGTTCTAATCTGAGTTACAATGTCTTCGTACTGAATAACCCTCAAACTCATCCCCTACCTTATTTTCTTCTCAGCAGAGCAACAGTGCGATTCATTTCATTGGTGCAAATCGATAAACCTTCATCCACACCCATACCAGGCTTAGATAGAATCTGCCTCGGTCTTGTGGCAATGGCTATCTGGACGGTGATCTGCGCAGAGCGCTCTGTTTCATTACAGGTGCCACCTAGATATGGAATCGTTCCGTTCTCCTGACAATACAATACGGCTTCTACTGAGTTGTTGATACCACCAAGATCCGGCGCCTTGATTTGAATCATGTGACCGGCCTTCTTGTCGGTAAATTCCTTAATGTCTTCTAGTGTATTACACCACTCATCGGCAACGAACTTGCAGGGAATGTTATGCTCATCAATGTAGGCAGTCAACTTGGCCATAAGCTCAATCTGCTCTTCCTTGGAATCGCAGTCAACGGGCCCTTCAATCGCTAGAGCATGGGGTGCTACGATCTCGGTCAGTTCCCTCACGTACTCGCCCATCTTCACTACATCATGATCGAAAGCCTGACCGATCGTACCATATACGTCCACATGGAAGTCTGGAGAGTAATCGGGATCTACCTTGATCTCTTCCACTCTGTTCTTGAGCCAGCGCAAGTAGTCTTTCAGATGTTCTCCGTTCTTTCCGAGCTTGTTGACATTATTAA
>JAAZLY010000295.1 GCA_012799115.1 Bacillota bacterium | reverse complement strand
TCGTGATTCTCCATGACGTAGTCAAGATAATGACCAAGGTTCTTCTTGAGTTCGGTGGCCGTGATCGTACTTTTCATGTTGACACCTCCGTATGTTTATTCTGCAATTTCGCACGACTAATGTCAAGAAGATCGTACGAAGTAAGTTTCTTTGCTACTGGCAGATAAAATGTGGTAGGATCGAATGTATATAGTGATGCTTTTCTTAGTTCATATAGATGGAGGGATGATGAGTGCGTCGTTTGGCATGTATTCAATCATTGGCAATTGTAGTCTTACTGGTCTTGGTGGTGAGCTCCCCGAGCTTTGCACAACTGCGGGATGGCTATCTTGGAGACGTCGCTGTCGTGGCCTGGCTTGACGGAGACAGCGTGAAAGTGGCACTAGCCAATGAATCAAACTCCCGCAAGAGTATTACAATTGCTTCCGAAGGTTGGGATCAACGCTGGAGACCGTTCTTCTTAGATCGCACTGTTGTTGTACCTGCCCGCACAGTACTTATAGAATCCTTTAACTTAAGTTCGACTTGGCGGGGCGAGCCCTTAGCGGTGGAAGCTAGCACCTGGGATCGTACGACGGTGGTTGAGGTGCAAACGCAGGAGATCTTCTCACCTTCTTCATATGTTGTGCGTTCGGGGGCGGAAGTGAATGTGCGAGTGGACTTGGCCTTCTTTGCAGCCGATACACAGAACTCCTATCTCATGGTTGACGATTATTATCGGGGGATAACTCCAGAAGACACGGGACCGATTCAGATTCGACGGGTGGATGGTGGATTCAAACACTCTCCAGAAAAAAGGCGAATCGAGAAAATCGAACCATATATGTTACTCTCAATGTGGGCGCCCCAGCCTAGGGGAGATGCCACCGTCTTTTCCTTCAGCGTCTTCAAATACAGTGATGATGCCTACTGGAATTACTATCAAGATGAGGTGCCCGGACCAACGATCTTGGTCTACGGAAGAAACCTAAGCCTACAGGACAACTCCCACCTCTACCAGCCGCCTACCCCATCGTGGAATCGATGGTAAACGTGCTAACCCCCTTTGCCGGGGGGTTTCCTTTCTTAGCAGGGAGATACAATTTATTGTGGAAGATAGTAAGACAAATTGGAGGAGTTCTGTTATGCTAAAACCCAAGCTGTATATCTTTGACATTGATGGAACCTTGCTCACGACAGACTACAAAATTCTTCCCTCAACCAAAGAGGCGATGAGGCTTCTGGCCGAGGGAAAGCTTAGCGCTCCAATCATGCTGGCCAGTGCTCGTTCACCCAAGGCCATCGATCCCATTGCCAAAGAGCTTAACTTAGAGCCCTTGTATATTAGTCTGAACGGGGCTTTTATTGTTCAGGGAGATCGCGTTCTCTATGAGAAGCCAATGGAACAACAAGCGGCAGAAATGGTGATCTCCATTGGGCAAGAAGTGGGTCTCAGCGTCAATGTCTACTCAAAGTGGGACTGGTATATTAGTGAGGAAAATCCTTGGTCAAGCCATGAAGGGAAAATGGTAGGATGGCAAGGCCAAGTCAAAGACTTACACGGGCTGGAGACCCACAAGATTCTCTTGATGGGAGAGCAAGACCTGATTCTTGAGACGCAGCAAAAGCTACAGAAGGAAGTGCCAGGGGTATCGGCACAAGGATCTATCCCTCACTATCTGGAGATTGTAGATGCCAGTGCGAGCAAAGGACATGCTTTGGAGATCGTCAGTGAGCTCCTCGAGGTGCCCTTTGAGTACATGGTGGCCTTCGGGGATGGGGAGAATGATCTTGCTATGCTCAAGAGGGCTGGCTTTGCTGTGGCGATGGGTAACGCCCATCCGAGCCTCAAAGCAGAAGCAGACCTAGTGACCCTGGACAACGATAGCGATGGGATATTCCAGGCGGTGCAGAGAATCCTGGAGCTAGAACCAGGTGCTTTAGATTGATTAGAAAAGGGTGATTGTTGAATGGATCGTGCAGAACGTTTAGGCAACGAAAAAGTCTTGCCTTTACTGATTCGGTTTTCCGTACCAGCCATAATAGGTATGCTGGTACAAGCCCTTTATAATGTTGTAGATCGTATTTTTGTAGGAAATGGAGTTGGACCCTTGGGTCTTGCAGGCCTGACTGTTTCTTTTCCCGTCATGCTTGTGCAAATGGCCTTTTCCATGCTTATTGGCCTGGGGGCAACGGCCCTAATTTCGATTCGCCTTGGTGAAGGTCGACAAAGAGATGCAGAGCAGATTATGAGTAATGCACTCGGTCTTTTGATCTTAACCTCCGCGGCCCTGACCGTGCTGGGAATCGTCTTTTTGGAACCTCTCCTTCGTTTGATGGGGGCTAGTGACGCCATCTTGCCCTATGCCCGTGACTACTTGAGCATTATCCTGTATGGCACAATCTTTCAGTTCATTAGCTTTGGACTAAACCATATGATTCGTGCTCAAGGTAATCCTAAAGTGGCCATGGCCACCATGCTGATTGGTGCCATTACGAATATAGCCTTGGATCCCATCTTCATCTATGTCTTCGGCTGGGGAGTTGCAGGTGCGGCTTTCGCCACCGTACTATCCCATCTGGTATCATCCGTATGGGTTCTTTCCTTCTTCTTGCGTGGTAAGAGCCAACTCCATCTCGATTTTACCCAGATTTTCAAGATTAAGTGGCCGGTGGTGCTGCAGATTATCAGCATAGGGTTTGCGCCCTTCGCGATGCAACTGGCAGGAAGCCTACAGAATCTTGTTATGAATCAGAGCCTCGCTTACTATGGTGGTGACCTA
>JAAZLY010000038.1 GCA_012799115.1 Bacillota bacterium | reverse complement strand
ATTGCAGGAATGGGTGTGGCCGCTAAACTGATGTATTTTGGAACATTCATTTTCATGGGCTTTGCCGCTGGCTGTCAACCTCTTGTAGGGTATAACTACGGTGCACGGAACTTCTCCCGGGTCAAGGAAGTTATCAGAGCTGGTATGCTGATCACAGCAAGTATCGGAATCTCGTTGACCATTCTCTTTGGAGCCTTTGCCTCAGGTCTTGTCGGCATCTTTACTCCTCTGCCAGACGTCTTACTTCAGGGGACGATTGTTCTTGGCATCTATAAATGGTCCTTCTTGGTGCTAGGACCCCAAATGCTAGCTTCGACTGCGATTCAAGCCTTTGGCAAGGCTAGGGCATCGCTGACGCTATCCATTGCCCGCCAGGGATTATTCTACATTCCCCTCTTGTTCTTGCTTAATGGCAAGTTTGCCTTCCAAGGCTTGCTTTGGGCGCAACCTGTGGCGGATACCCTGACCCTCATGCTCGGACTCATCCTCCTTGCCCTTGCCCTCAAGGAGTCAGTCTATGGTATGGCCGGGGAGGCTGCTCTAGAAACACAATAGCTCTAACTACGCATAAAGATATCCCCAGAGGAGTTCATCTCCACTGGGGATTTTCGATATGAAACTGCTCTAGCTTTCCTTGCCCGTACACAGCGAGAACTTCTCTAGCCTTCAAAATAGAAGAGCTCTTCAAACACTTTGTCTAGTGCGATACAGAGCAAGAGAGCCAGTTTGGCCGTGGGGTTGAACTGGCCAGTTTCAATGGAGCTAATGGTGTTTCGGGATACACCTACAAGCGCAGCCAGCTGGGCTTGGGAGAGTCCTTTTTCTGTACGCGCTTCCCGTAATCTGTTTCTAAACACAAGCTCGTCCGTACTCATCTTTTCCTTCATAGCGTTATCACATACAAATAGGTACAAACGGCGAACCCGATCACAGAAAGAACGCCCAAAGCAAGATCCGACTTAGATCTGAGAACCCTATACACATATAGTCTCACTACAGCATTATGTGCAAAGAGTATAGCTGGAAACTCCCAAAACGGTATCACAGTTTCGAGACCACGAAGATCGGAGAGAATGATCTTCACGAAAGCAAAGAGTATGCAGATCGCTGACAATATCCAGACACTCTTGCCCAGCGCATCAAAGCCCACATCTGCAGATGATCTAAGATCGCATTCTCTCATGCTATCTCTTTCGATTCTCTGGTGACATTATGAATCCATTTGTTGCCGCGCAGACGTAGAAAGGCGATGATCCATTTGAAGCATTGATCGATCCGAGTAGCTAGAAAGACAAGGGCCAAGGGCCATTTCCACACAAAGGCAGCCAGCAAAGTCATGGGAAGTACAATAAACCAACCGCAGATCATATCAATGATGGCCACAAAACGGCTATCCCCTCCTCCACGATTAATTCCCACAAAGCAGCTGGCATGGTACGTTGTACCGATCATGGTCACGGCTACAATTGCAATGAGCTGCAAACTTAGTTTATAGACATCGGGGTTGGCGGCGGATCCATACAAGGAGACAAAGGGAACCCTAAGCAAGAACACAATGCCGGACATAAGAAGTCCAATCATCAAAAACATAAGCTGAATGGTTTTTGAATACTCCTTGGCAGCTTGATAGTCTCCCCTTCCTACAGCCTTTCCTACAACGACAGCAGCGCCTCCAGCGAGTCCAAAGGTGAAGAGCGTGCCTAGATTGGCCATAGAATTGGCAATACTGTTAGCCGCCATAAACACGCCGCCCATTTGCCCAATAATTGCAGCTTTCAGCATCCCTATCAGTGCCCATTGGGCATCGGCTATGCCAACGGGAAGACCATAGAAGCCGTAGTCTCTGAGCATGGCTTTATCAAACACCAAGAAATCCCGTGGCTTGATGTCGATTCCCTTCTGCACCCTAAAGGTATAGATGCCAACAAAGACCAGCTCGCTCATGCGAGCCAGCAAGGTAGCAATTGCAGCACCCTGAACACCAAGCGCAGGCAACCCCAACTTGCCAAAGATCAGAATGTAGTTGAGTCCAATATTGACAATTAACGTATGGACAGCGATATACATGGTGATCCGCACTACTTCAATGGTTCGTAGCATACCCACAAGCGCGGTCGAGATGGCAAAGGGAATATAGGAAAAACAAACAATGCCAAAGTAGGCTAGGGCCAAGGAGGTGATTTCTGTATCACCCCTATTGATCACAATCCCCACGATAGAGGTGGGAAAGAGCTTCATCAGGGCTACAACTACCAGCGATAGGGAAAGGCAAAGCCACATCACGACAGCAAAGATGCGCTTGATTCTCTCCATATCTTTCTTTCCCCAATATTGGGCGATTAACACCGATGAACCCGCAACAAGACCCGTCAAAGCAGCCGTAAATAGAGCGGTAATGCTATTAACCTGTGCTACCGCTGCTTGGGCGAATAGGCCCGCTGATGTAGATGAGACCATAATGTCATCAGCTATCACAACGAGAAAGCTGAGGAACGATTGCAGAGCAATGGGAATGGCGATTTTGAATATGGTGGCATAGAAACCTCTATCTCTTATCACGCTAGGAACAATTCCTTTCGCATCCTTATTTGTACGCTTATTGGTATTCCCCACTCCTATGGTGTGTCCTTGGAGCCCGAGTCTGATAAAGAGTAACTGATTGCATCTTGTACGAGTGGTAAGGCGGTGTGTAATGCAGCGATATTCTTCTCCAGCATGTTGTACTGCCAGGTACCTTCCTTCAACTTCGTCAGGGCCTTCTCTGACTTACTAAGCAAAGATCGAAGGGGTAAAGCAGCCTCTTCTAGTTGATCTTGCACAAACGGAAGAGGATCACTTTCTCCTAAGCGCTCATGGATTAGGGCTTGCGCTACTTCCAAGGCCT
>JAAZLY010000294.1 GCA_012799115.1 Bacillota bacterium | reverse complement strand
TACAAAAGCAGATGCGGGAGTAGAACCATAGAACGCATCCAAGCGGTGGATGCGTAAGCGACCATAGCCGTGGCGAAGAAGTGAAACAGAGCTCTTTGCTGCGGCTTTTTTGTTTGGATAATATGCCAGGGAAATAAGGCAAGATTTAGGATTTTCGCGGAAGATGTTCTGTCTGTACCGCAGGATCTCGTTCTCGCGGAACTGGCCGAAAAACCGCTCCAAGATGAACTGGGGATTTTCAAGCAAATCTATCACTGGTTCGAAGTCCTAATCGTGATCTACCCAGATTCTGAGTTCGGGCCACTAGGATTTGTTACCAAAAACGAGGATCCCCACAGGTTGTTCTTTACATTTCTGTATAAGGTGATATCATATATAGTACTAAGAGGTCTGAGGGGTGAAAAAACTGACTGACCGCAAAGAAGAAGTGTTGGAGAAGATGAGAAACAATCCCAAGGGTTGGCGTTTTCAGCAACTCCGTGGCCTTTTGGAGCACTTTGGATTTGATGTCCGACAACCATCAGGTGGGGGAAGTCATGCAATTTTCAGCCATCCCGATTTGGACTATATCTTGTCAATCCCGCGAGCTCGACCGATAAAGGAGTTTTACGTCAAGCAAGCTGTCAAGGCTGTGGATAACCTCTTTGAGAAATGGAGGCATGAAGATGACCTTTGAAAGGGACAATTTCTTTGGTTATTCTGTACGTTTGAGTCAGTTATCTAAAGAAGATGGAGGCGGTTGGCTAGCGAGTATTCCTGAGTTGCCGGGGTGCTTTGCAGATGGAGAAACGCCCGATGAAGCCTATGCTGAGCTAAAAGAAGTATTGGAGTTTTGGCTTCAAGTAGCCAAGGAGACAGGGAAGCCCGTGTCGGAACCAGCCATCTACGAAGAAATACCGTATAGCGGAAAAACAGTATTGCGCATGCCCAAGAATCTGCATCGAATTCTCTCGGAACAGGCAGAATTCGAGGGGGTAAGTCTCAATCAATATATGGTTTCTCTTTTGAGTTTTAACGCTGGACGCTACGAACACTCTGCCAGTAAGGTAACGAATACAATCAATGTCTGGGTGGAACACAATCATGCTGACAAGAAAAACCTGCGTACGCTCTCTAGGGAGCGAGGGACAATAGGGAAAGACGTTATTAATGATGAGTGGGTCGAAAAACTGAAGGGGAGGTGGAGTAGTGAAATACGATCCGGAAGTTGAATTGCTTAGATTAAGCAAATTGGAGTTTGAGGAGTGGGATGGTGAATACGAAGAAGATGCGCAGGCGCGCTTTGCCATGGAAGTTGAACTGGAGCAAGTAGTGCAAGATATTCTTCCGGTGTCGTGGACTCTTATTTTTGAATTCACATCCATTTTCAGAATCCAGGCCCACTATCAAATGTATGTTTCCAATTATGGTGGCGAAGTTTTCTGTAAAGACGAATTGATAAGTGAGACCTACTACCAAGTTTTAGCTGAGTTTTCGATGCTCATTGCTACACTGACGAAAGCTTTTGGTACCACTCCGCTTGTGATGGAGGTCAATAAACTGATGGAACTTGCTGGCTATAAGCGTGATGCTTGACATGTTTCATAGCAGACCATCTTGCTCACGCTGGGAGAAGTGTTGTTGGAGGGCTACTGGAGAGTGGCCCATAGCATAATTTTGTTGGGAACATTAGCAGTCTGTTGTGAATTCATTCTGTCAAAGCCATGATCTACCCAACCTCTATATTTGTGATGCTAGCGTCTCTGTAATTTCAGGAGGTGCCAAATCCAGCCAGACGGTGATGGCGACTGGCTCTTGCGCTGCAGAACATTTGATCAGAAAAAGGAGAAGGTTCCTTAAAGGGAGGATGAGAACGTCAGGATTCCTTGTATTAAAGGGGAATGCCTGTGCTTCTGTGAGTAGACATTCCGTGGGTGGCGTTTTTCTATGAATACCTTTTTCATGATGACTGCGGCTACTATTGCTGCGATGGTTTAGAGTTTTGTCTAGGAAATTAAGATGGAGTGCATAAGAAAGATGAGAGGCAGTTTGGAACGGGAAGTGTCCGTTCTAACCTGCCTCCTTGCTTTGTAATAAGGGCCACTCCTCTAGCTGGCCGAATCTCCACAAGTATACATGTTTCTTTGAATTCAAGATAACAAAGAAACAAAGAAAGTGCAATGATAGGTGATAGGCTTCAAGGAGCAAACGAGGCAGCTGCGCCACATGTTCTTTGGGAAGCTGGCTGCCTGTCGCGACATAGTCGACGGTCTGCAACTGCGCCAGAGAAACCCCCTCGTCTATTTCATTAATTGGATAAACGTGAAATAGTGGGACTTTTATGATAAGGTTAGTTCAAAAGAGGTGTAACAAATGAAAAACCTCTTGTGCCAGATTTGTTGCCCATTGTTTTGACTGCTGAAGATAAGATCCATCTGTATAGGTTGGCCATTGACGCTCGAGTGAAAATCGAACGTTTTAACCCTTTGCTCGAACGCTC
>JAAZLY010000037.1 GCA_012799115.1 Bacillota bacterium | reverse complement strand
TTCCATTTCACCGTCCCCACCGCATTAACCTGAATATCTGGACTGATTTCGTTGTAAGACAGTACAATTAGACGAGGGATTGCACGCTCGGTAAGCCGTTTTAGCGCCATCCTTACCTGGGGAGACGCTAGGACTATCGGATAGGGTAGGACATGTTCCTCCAGAGCTTGGCCTACTGCATGATAGAGATCCTGCAAAGCTCTAGGATCCAAGGCAATGCTTAAACCACGCTCCGTATACTCCATCCCTGCTTCGATCGCTTCTTCCCACTGTGGCGCAAGTGTCAAAACAGTGAGCTCGTCTTTCTCAAGATACATTTGGGAAACCTGGCGTTTGAGTGCTTCCCGCACATACTCCGTGAGATAATCGGGATCCCTAGTTATGGAAGCAGTGTCAGCCAAAGTCTCCAGAATGGTGACCATATTGCGGATGGGTACCCCTTCTCGCAATAGATTCTGTAATACCTTTTGAACCTCGCCGATGGTTAACAGATTGGGAACTAGTTCCTCGACAACGGCAGAGTAGTCTTCACGGGCACCGTCAATCAACGCCTTGACCTCCTGTCGACCAAGGAGTTCATGCGAATGCTCGCGAATGATCTCTGTTAGATGTGTTGCTAAGACTGCTGGAGGATCCACTACCGTATAGCCTGCATATTCCGCCCTTTCTCTAGATTGAGCGTCAACCCACAGCGCACTTAGGCCGAAGGCTGGTTCAGTAGTGGCAATACCTGGTACTGTGTCTGTGACACCACCTGCATCCATGGCCAAGTAGTGGTTGATCATCAGTTCTCCACGTCCTACCTGGATTCCTTTAATCTTCACTACATACTCATCGGGATTTAGCTGAAGGTTATCACGAATACGAATGACTGGAACCAGGAGCCCAAGCTCGATTGCACACTGACGCCGAATCATACTAATCCGGTCTAGCATGTCGCCTCCCTGACCTTCGTCAACCAGGGGAATCAGGCTATACCCAATTTCCAGTTCGATCTGATCAACTTGAAGCAGAGACAAGAGCGACTCGGGCTTGCGGGCCTCTTCGAGCTGTCTTTGTTCCATCGCCTCGTCTTCGGCTATCTCGCCTCCCTTTTCGCCCTTCCATAACCAATAGGCAAGGGCCCCTAGGAGTCCACCAATGATGAAGAAGGGGAGCTTGGGTAAGCCACCAATAAGGGCAAAGGCGATGACCACTGCCGAAGCACCGGCCATAACACGATACTGGGAGAACAGTTGATGCGTAACATCGGCCCCTAGATTATTCTCTGAAGCGCCACGGGTCACAATAATACCTGTCGCGGCAGAAATGAGTAGAGCAGGAATTTGGGATACCAAGCCATCACCGACAGTCAGCAAGGTGTAGCGACTCACTGCACCCGAAAAGTCCAGTCCCCTTTGGAACATGCCTACCGCGAAACCACCTAGGAGGTTGATCACGGTAATAATGATGCCTGCAATAGCGTCACCCTTCACGAACTTGGTAGCACCGTCCATGGAGCCATAGAAATCTGCTTCCCGTGAGATCTGGCTTCGCCTTTGTCTCGCCTCAGACTCAGAAATCAAGCCTGAGTTGAGATCGGCGTCAATACTCATCTGCTTACCTGGCAGGGCATCCAAGGTGAAACGGGCTGCTACTTCCGACACGCGCTCTGCACCTTTCGTAATGACCATAAAGTTAACGATGACCAAGATTAAGAAAATGACAAAACCAACGACATAATTGCCGCCTACGACAAAGTCACCAAAGGCACGAATAATCTTACCTGGATTACCACTAAGCAAAATGAGTCGCGTCGAAGACACATTCAGGGCAAGCCTAAAGAGTGTTGTAATAAGGAGCAAAGCGGGAAACACCGAAATCTCCAAGGGTTCGCTGATGTTCATTGTAATAAGAACAATGAGTAGCGATAGGCTGATGTTTACGGCTAATAAAATGTCTAAAATGGCAGGTGGTAGAGGTAGCACCATCATCACGACGATCATGACTACCGCCAGCATAACCGTAATGTCGCTCGCCCGCCCGAAATTTCGTAAAAACGAAGTCGATGTCTTAGCCATTCTTACCATCCATTCTACTTAACTAAACCGTCTTTCTCCTGAGACGATAGACAAAGGCCAATACTTCGGCAACTGCTGCATAAAGCTCCGCCGGGATTTCCTGTCCGATCTCTGTCCCTTTGTACAGGGCTTGGGCCAACGGCGCATTTTCCACTGTGGCAATATCGTGCTTCTTGCCCTCCTCTTTGATCCGAGCGGCAATCAGGCCCATGCCCTTGGCCACAACTTGCGGAGCACTCATCTCCTCTGGCTTGTAGCTTATGGCAATAGCATAATGCGTTGGGTTTGTAATGATCACGTCAGCCGTGGGGATTGCTGCCATCATACGCTGCGAAGCCATCTGTCTTTGGCGTTGACGAATCTTAGAGCGTATCTGTGGATCGCCTTCCATCTGTTTGTACTCTTCCTTGATCTCTTGTTTGGACATTTTGATGCTATTCTCAAACTCTCTACGCTGCCACCAGTAGTCTGCGGCCGCTATGATCAACAAAAAAAGTCCAACTTGTAGCCCCATCCTGTAGATACTATCTGTCATTAGAGAAATGCTCTCTCCTAGACTAAGAAGACTAATTTGGGGTAGCCATTCAAGATTCTGCCGCACTTGACCATAGACCAAATACCCTACCAAGAAGATCTTGGCCACCGACTTAGCAAACTCAACTAGAGCTCGTTTGGAGAAAATCCGTTTAAAGCCTTCAATAGGGTTAATGCGAGACAGCTTAGGAGTTAGGGCTTCACTGGATGCGTAGAATCCCACTTGGATCACTTGACCCACCACACCGATCACCAAAAGCCCAAGGAGAATCGGAGCAACAATCAAGGCCAATTTTACGAGACCAAAGAGAAAGAGTTGGTGAAAACCTGAAGCGTCACCATCCCAGTACGCCATATTCTGGAAGTAATAGTTTAGCATTTCTTTTAGGTGCCTACCCATGTAGGGTGCAAGGGCATTAAGCATCACAAAGGAGGCTAAAACCATAAAGGCCGTGCCTACTTCTCCGCTTTTGGCCACTTGCCCCTTCTTCCGAGCTTCCTCGCGCCGTCTAGGGGTGGCAGGTTCTGTTTTCTCCCCTGCAAAGAGCTGTAAGTTCATGGAATACTCCGCCACCTAACTCCCCCCCAGAGCCAATAAGCCTTGCACATAGCGAAATAGGAGCCCATCCACTGCGAAAAGCTGGCTGGCAATATAGACAAAGGTGGGCAAACCAAAGAAGATGACCACAAGCCCAACGAGAATCTTGATGGGAAATCCCAAGACAAAGACATTGATCTGAGGCACAGCCCGGATTACAATACCAAGTCCAATGTCAGTCAATAGAATCGTGGCAGTAATGGGAAGGGCAATTTGAATCCCAACCACAAAAACCTGCTTGACTAGATCCACTACTAAGGAAAAAGCTGGTTCCATCTGAATCATAGTTCCAAATGGAATCACCTGAAAGGAATACTGAACCGCCTGAATGAGCCACAAGTGAGCGTCCATGGCCAGGAATATCAGCACCGCAAAAATATAGTAAAACTGCGAGAAGACCGGGACTTGTCCGCCAAGTGCAGGATCAAAGATGGAAGCCATGCCAAAGCCGATGGGAGTATCCACGTAGTGACCAGCGAAGTTCACAATCGAAAAGACTAAAGTAGCGACAAAGGCTAGAGCAAAGCCGATGACGACCTCATTCATGGCGAGAAGCGCTAAGACACCCCAAGATTCTAGATTCCAACTCACATCAAGAGCAGGCATGGATAAGAGTGAAACTAGTGCCCCAAATCCCAATTTGACCATCATGGGTATGTTTCGCATGTTAAAGAGCGGTGCCAAAGCCATAAAGGTCCCCAGCCTAATAAAACTCAAGGAGAAGCGGACGAAATCAACTACAGAAATCACAACCGATTCTCCCTTCCCCTACATGATATAAGCTGGTAAATTGGCCAACAAACGCTCCGCGAAACTCACAAGATTGCGGATCATCCACGGCCCGAAAATCACGATCGAAACCAAGACCGCTACGATCTTCGGGATAAAGGTTAGCGTCTGTTCTTGAATCTGCGTGGTCGCTTGGAAGACGCTAACCAACAGACCGACAAGCATACCAATGAGTAGCGCTGGTCCGGCCACCAAGAGAATTGTCCAGACTGCATCTCGGGCAAGGCCCACAACCGTCGCATCCGTCATCTAGTCACCATCCTCACGAGAAACTCAGCAAGAGTGAACGAACAATCAGGTGCCAACCATCCACCAGAATAAACAAAAGGATCTTGAAGGGTAAAGAGATCATAACAGGCGGCAGCATCATCATCCCCATTCCCATCAGGGTGGAGGCAACTACCATATCAATCACTAAAAAGGGTATGAAAATCACAAAGGCCAGTTGAAATGCTGTTTTCAGCTCCGAGATGACAAAGGCAGGAATGAGAGTCAAGGTGTTAATGTCTTCCGGTGTATCGGGTCTCTCTTCTCCCCTTACGTTTATGAACATCTCAAGGTCCTTCTCCCGGGTGTTGCGGATCATGAACTCACGGATGGGCTCCACCCCAATCTCCCATGCTTCTTCCAAAGCGAGCTCGCCGGCCAAATATGGTGAAAGGGCGTTGGTGTAGACCGCACCAAAAGATGGAGCCATAATAAAGGCCGTCAAAAACAAAGCGAGGCCCACCAAGACTTGGTTCGGCGGCACCTGGTTTGTTCCAAGAGCATTACGGATAAGTGAAAGAACGATGACAGTCCTTGTGAAGGAAGTCATAAGAGTCAAGATCGCAGGAGCCAAGCTCAGTATCGTTAGTAACAACAGAATCTGGAGGCTTACAGCCACATCGCCTGGACCATCGGCCACTCCTAGACCAATGTCAATTGAGGGAAAGGGTATGTTCGTCTGTAAAAAGCCCATTAACTAGGGACCTCCTCCTGTACACACTGCGTGTCTTCCTTGCGATCCAATATGGTAATGGTCTGATTTGTGACACCCAGCAAGTAGCGCTCACTCTCCCATTCAACAACGTAGAGTGCACGATTAGAACCCAATGAAAGGGCTTCCTTAATGCGTAGATTTTGCCCTACCGTGTGTTTTCTTCCATACCAACGAGTAACGTAAAAGGCACTGGGAACAATGATGACTAAAGCGAGAACCATGCGAACGAGTCCCCAGATCATGGTGCTATCCATGGTTCGATTTCACTCTCCTAGAACCGCTTTGATTTCGGCAAGATCTCCAGGATCCTCACGCCGAAGTTTTCTTCCAAAACAACGACCTCCGCTTTGGCGGACTTGGTCTCATTGACATAGACATCTACAGGTTCGCCTGCGTGACGTTCTAGACTGATCACAGATTGCGGCTGAAGTTCTAGGATCTCATTTAGAGTTAATACTGTGGCCCCCAACTCTACTGTAACCGTCAAGTCGATATCCTCGAGCAGAGCAATACTCTGATCCTCTTCGAGCTGGCCAATTTCATCGATGGGCGTGAACACGGCTCGGGTTACAGGGGATTTGCTCTCATTTCCTTTGAGGAGTGCCTTACCTGATTCCTTGGCCTGCGTCAGACTGATCCTATCCTTCGCGGCCTCTACGATTGCCTCAAAGTACTCTCTATGCTGAATCACTAGACTGAACTCAAACCGCTGGGCATAGCATGTAAAGACATGACGAATCATATAGGAGTAGGGCTCTAACGCGATTTCTCTCAACTCATTGGAAGAGAGGGTCTGGGCCTGATAGATACGATGGGAGACTCCTCCCAACTCTGCAATCTGGCTAACCCAGGCCTGGCTCAGAAGGTGCATCGCCTCTGGGGCTGTCATTTGGAGCCGTTCAGCTAGCAACGTCGCATCAGTTGTGTTCATAAATAGTAGCAGTTCACTGTTACCCAAATCGGCCGCGACCACATAACTGTCATCAGCGATCTCCTGCACTAATGACTTACCTATGTGCTCTATATACGGTCCTTCTAACTCGAGTGGATCCGCCAGACGGCGATTGATTTGAGCCATCATGTTCTGGGCCACTAGCTGCAAAAAACCCTGGAGTTCCTCTGAAGAGGATTCCGAACTCCCTTTTCGTAGTAATGCTTCTATTTCGCCTTGAGATAGGATCGGACTGGTCATAATGACTCCTTTCTAGGGTCTATTGCAGGATTAGATCAATGAAAAAGACATCAGTGATCTCGCCCTTTTGCACAAATTCGTTGATGGTTCTGATAATGTCGTAGCGTAGAATTTCCATGCCATCCTGGCTGCTGAGCTCATCGATTGTACGAGGACGGAGAAGTGAAATGATTTGATCGCGAATCTGCGGTGCTCTGCTCTCTAGCTCACTAATGACCTTGGAATCACTGGCCTCTAGAACAATACTAGTCCGGATAAAACGCATCTGGTTTGTCGTGCTAGTCAAATTGAGTATAAATTCGCCTACATCGTAGGTTGGTCCCATCGCTCTGCGAGTTGTTGTTTCACTAGCTTTGGGTTCATCTACACTGCCACGAGCAAATATCAAGTATGTAGCGAAAGCACTGCCTACAGTAGCTACGATCAGGAGAGCTATTGCAACAATCAAGAGTTTTGCATCGACTTCAACTTTTTT
>JAAZLY010000293.1 GCA_012799115.1 Bacillota bacterium | reverse complement strand
ACTGGCAATGCTTGAGGTCAAAGCCGGTGATCAGGCGGTAATCAAAACAGCATGATTTATAGCTATCGGGAGCGATTTGGAGCAATACTGCGAATTGCAAATTCCACGGAGCTAGGGACACCATCGAAAAAAAGACAACCATTAAGACTAGGACCGTGAATCGTAGTATACCTCTCAAACTCATCATTAAACTCCCCTCTTCTCAGTAATGTACTAATCAAGAGCAGTCAATCACATCTGTCCGCCTTCAAGTGCCATGTTTTATCCATCTGATGGTGCGAGAGCGTACAGCAAGAGCACAGAATTCTTTTCTTTGTCAACTACCACCATATATCCCGGAAGATATGACCGATACGATAAGTACCAAATCTGGAAGCATACCTACTCTATCAGAATCATGCTCACCGCTAATCAACAAAGACACTCCCGAATTTCTATTTCCTTCGAGATCCGTGATTCTCCCACTAGCTGTATAGTTCGATATGCTTGCTTTTTTCCCACCAACACAACCTGTCAATAAAAGAACCCCAGCTAGATAAAGTACTATCCAACTATATCTCACCCTTATATCTATCAGAATACCCGGCCCCCTTTTCTCACAATAGATCATTTCCTTCAGGCTACATGCAGGACGACAAAACCAATGAATGCCTAATGTGTATGTCATATAATTCATGGCAATTAGTGGAAACCCTTCTGGCCTTTCACATTTTTCATATCACTAATTCGAGGGCAGAGGAAGATCCCAGCGCAGTGTGTCAATCTCAACAAGGCGGACTGTTTCGAAACTCGTTCAGATCATCAAAGAACCTTCGCGACTTCCCAAGAGGGGCCGTGAAGGTTCTTTTTCGATACGGCTACATGTGAGCTGGATGTCAGGCTATTCCACAGTGATGCTCTTGGCTAAGTTGCGAGGTTTGTCAACATCGCAACCTCTGGCCTTGGCGGCGTAGTAAGCAAGGAGTTGCATGGGTACAACAGTGAGAAGAGGAGCTAATAGTGGATGAATCTTGGGCAAGCGAAGTACTTGGTCGCCCACATCGCAAAAATCGGTCTCCTGATCCGTTGTGAGCAAGAGTACATATCCTCCTCTCGCCTTGACCTCCTTCAGGTTGCTCACCATCTTGTCGGCCAACTCTGGATCGGTTAGCAGGGCAACGACTGGTACATCCTCTACGATTAGAGCTAGTGTACCATGTTTGAGCTCGCCTCCGGCCAAGGCCTCGCCATGGATATAGGAAATCTCCTTGAGTTTCAGCTGGCCTTCCATGGCGGATGCATAGTCTATGCCGCGACCGATGAAAAAGGTGTCATGGGCAGACGTCAGCCTCTCGCCATATTCCTTCAGAGCCGCTACATGTTCCGTGATGGTGTGTGACATTTGATCTGGCATGCCACGGAGGGCAAGGAGGAGTTCCGTGAGGTTTTCACCCGTTTCCAAGTGATACAGGTAAGCAATGAGCAGGCACAGACAAGTCAGTTGTGTTGTATAGGCTTTCGTTGAAGCCACCGCGATCTCTGGCCCCGCATGAGAGTACAATACTGCATCAACTTCCCGGGATATGGTGGAACCAAGCACATTGGTAATGGCCAAGGTACGTGCTCCTTTGGCTCTGGCTAAGCGCATGGCACCCAAGGTATCAGCTGTTTCCCCTGATTGGCTAACTGCAATCAACAGAGTGTTGGCATCTGCCCTACTGCGTTTGTAACGGTATTCCGAAGCAAGCTCTGCTTCAACGGGAATACCCATGAGTGCCTCCAACAAATGTTTACCATAGAGTGCAGCATGGTAAGCTGTACCGCAGGCCACAAACTGGACCTTGCTCACACCTTCTAACAGGTGAGCTGGGATTTCTTCTTCTAGGTTTAGCTCTCCGTGCTCCGTGATCCTTCCAGCAATTGTGTTTTCGATGGCTTGAGGTTGTTCATGAATTTCCTTAAGCATGAAATCCTCAAAGCCACCTCTTTGAACTTGGACTGGGTCCCACTGGATGGACACCGTTTTCTTGGCGATTTGCTCACCACAACGATCAAAGAGTTCGACTTCTTCTTTGGATAGCCGGACCACTTCGCCATCATTCAGGATGATCATTTCTGTCGTGTGATCAATGATGGCGGGAATATCAGATGCTAAATAGTTCTCGCCTTGACCAAGACCCACGATCAGCGGATTATCCTGTTTGACAGCAATCAGCTGATCAGGTTGATCTTTGGCCAAGATGGCCAAAGCATAGGAACCCTTGAGATCTTGTATTGCCCAGCACACTGCCTCGAGTAGATCCCCTTGATAGTACTTTTCCACCAGATGACTGATGACTTCCGTATCTGTGTCGGACTGAAAAACGTGACCTTCTTTGCTGAGCATACTTCGCAGCTGGCGGTAGTTTTCTATAATGCCATTGTGGACTACAGCAATATTTCTATTGCAGTCAAAGTGAGGATGGGCGTTTTCATCAGAAGGTATGCCATGTGTAGCCCAGCGCGTATGGCCAATCCCAATGCTACCTTTCAAGGTGCTGTGTTTGAGCGCACGTTCTAGATCAGACACTCTTCCCTTCGT
>JAAZLY010000292.1 GCA_012799115.1 Bacillota bacterium | reverse complement strand
TGACGATCGGTCACATACAAGATGACCCCTGTGACAAGAAGCATGAACCCAACCAAGAGGCTGCTGCTGAAGAGCCCCTCGATTTGCTCCTTCAATAAGAGAGCGGCAAGAACTGCTGGTACCGTCCCTATGACTAGGGCAACAAGCAACCTACAGCCCGGCTCTTCCTCCATGTGACGTTTTGCGTTTCTCGGATCACGAAGTAAAGTAAAAAACGAGTGGATCAAGAGCCAGACCTCACTACGAAACACGACCAAGACTGCTAGTAAGGTTCCCACATGAACCATCACTTCGAAAACCATTGATGATTCCTGAACACCAAAAAGCTGCGAAAACAGCACAAGGTGCCCCGACGAACTCACCGGCAAGAACTCGGTGAGACCTTGAATCACTCCTAGAATAATCGCTTGAATCGTGGTCATATCCCCACTCCTTCCGAGTACCCCTATGTATTCTTGTTTCCGCCCCAGATTCCTGCCCAGCTCCAAGCCAGCTTAGCGAGATTGTCCAAGGCAGGTAGTGTAGCTAGCGCAGTGATGATATTGAACAGTGTATGAGCATGTGCGACCTGTCTACCGGGGTACATGGAAAGACTTCCAACCAATCCCAGGAAAAACGGGAAAACCGGAAGGATTAGGAGCACCCCTACCAGGTTGAAGAGAAAGTCGCCCAAGGCCGTAGCCTTACTGGCCCTACTCCTACCGAGACTGGCCATGAGTGTTGTGACCACGGTCCCCACATTACTCCCCAAAGCTACGCCAACAGCTGCAGACAGGGTGAGCAAGTTGCGACCAGCGAGACTAACAACTAGACCGGTTACAGCACCACTTGATTGTACCACACTTGTCAAGATCACTCCTACCACGCATGCTCGAATGGGCGTGCCGGTGAGCTCAAGCAGGATCTTCTGTACAGCTGGAAGTCCCAATAATGGGGCAAGGACACCAGTAGTATAGTTCAGGCCAAAGAAGACAGCTCCCAAACTTAGACAGGCCTTCCCTAGGGCAGGTCGTTTTACGACGTAGATCACTACGAGCCCCACTAGAACTAGGGGGATTGCAGCGCTTTCCACAGGAAGAGCCACAATCTGAGCTGTAAGCGTTGTACCAATGTTCGCCCCAAGGATCACTCCAAGGGCTTGGGGTACCGCCAAGACGCCGCTATCGACCAAGACGACCATTGTGGAGTTCACGATACTACTGCTTTGCACAAGGGCAGTCGCCACCAGACCTGTTGCAAGACTGTTGATCTTGTTGGAGGTGAATCGGGTAAAAAGAGCGCGCAAACGAAAGCCTAGAATGCTAGAAAGTGTGTCTCCTAGCATTTTCAGGGCTAGCATAAAGATACTCATACCAAGGGTGAATTGGACCATGAACAGAAAGATTCTCATAGCACAACCTATGAGAATCTCCCTACTCTTAGAATTGAGTCATGCGAATTATGGAACCGGGTTGGCAATGTGGAAGTAAGTAGTGCTGCGGATCCGTACTGAGGATTCGAACGACCTTTACTTGAAATCCCTCATATTTTTCAACCTCCAGATCCAAGTCCCCTAGACGCAGCATCATAGTCGCTTCAGGCACCGCATCGATCCCTTCAAGGACATCGTCTACGGGAAGTACAGTGTATAGGAGCATCATTGAACACCTCCCCCGCCAGCCGACCGGACCATCTGAGATAGACGAGTAAGGGCTGTCCCCAAACCACCAACCTCATTGATAAGGCCTACCTTAACCGCCTCTTCACCCACAAGAACAGTACCCACATCTCTGACTAGTTCACCGGTTCGAAACATCATGTCTCTGAGTACTTCTACTTCTACCCGGGAGTGTTGAACAATGAAGCGAATCACCCGGTCTTGCATCTTATCCAAGTATTCGTACGTCTGTGGAACGCCAATCACCAAACCACTTAAGCGAATGGGATGAATCGTCATGGTGGCTGTTTCAGAAATTAGAGAGTAGTCCGCCGCCACCGCAATGGGAGCACCAATTGAATGACCTCCACCCAGAACCAGAGAAACGGTGGGGGTCTCCATCGTCTTTAGCATCTCCGCAATGGCTAATCCAGCTTCGATATCACCTCCTACCGTATTGAGTACTACAAGCAATCCCTTGATCTTGGGATTCTGTTCAATGGCCACCAACTGCGGAATTACATGTTCATACTTTGTGGTCTTATTGCGCGGGGGTAGAACCATATGCCCCTCAATCTGCCCTATGATGCTTAAGCAGTGAAAAGGCTGTGCCTCCGTATCAGGGGCCTGGGGCGCTGTGATCTGCCCAAGCTCTTTGATGGACTTCATCGTGGTCTCGTCTTGATCGCCGGTATCATCTGGGGTTTCTTGTTCGTATTGCTCCAACACAAAAGCTCCCTCCTTCCCTACCAAGTAGTATGGTACGAAAAGAGGGAGCTTAAACCCTGTCCTGCTAGATTTCCATTATAATCGGCAGAATCATCGGCCGACGTTTCGTTTTCTCCCACAGATACCGATTTAGGCTGTCACGGACGGCACCCTTGAGGGCACCCCAGTCAGTGTTGTTCTGGCTCAGACAGCTGTCCAGAGCCTCTTTGGCCTTGTCTCTAGCCTCATCCATGAGGGCCTCGGATTCACGCACGTACACAAATCCGCGAGAAACCACATCGGGACCCGCAACGACCTTACCAGTCTTTCGGCTCATCGTTACAACGACAATCATAATACCATCGGTGGAAAGTTGGCGTCTGTCTCTCAGAACGATGTTCCCCACATCACCAACTCCTAGGCCATCAACAAATACCTGCCCTGAGACAACTCGATCCTTGACCGAGACGCCCTGTGATGTGAATTCTACTGGCAAACCAACCTCACCAATCACAATGTTATCCTTAGGAACGCCTGTAGCTTCTGCCAACTCAGCGTGTTTAAGAAGCATCCGGTGTTCACCGTGGATAGGGATGAAATAGCGTGGCTTACAGAGATTCAATAGAAGTTTGAGTTCCTCCTGTTGGGCATGGCCTGAAGTGTGAATCCCCAAGTGCGGCTCATACACTACTTTGGCCCCTTCTTTGAACAGTTGGTTGATGATCCGACCCACTGCCTTTTCATTTCCCGGAATGGGCGATGCGGAGATGATCACAGTGTCACCTGGAGTAATCGAGATCCGGTTGTGTTCTGCCATAGCCATCCGACTAAGGGCAGCCATCGGTTCTCCCTGGCTTCCAGTGGTGATAATCACTGCCTTATCCTTGGGAAGTTTGTCTAACTTGTCTAGATCAACCAGGACACCCTCTGGGATATCTAAGTAACCTATCTCACTGGCGACTTCCACCACTCGAATCATGCTTCTCCCTGTTAGACTCACATGGCGACCTTCGCGCACGGCAGCATCAAAAATCTGCTGGATCCTGTGGATATTCGAAGCAAACGTAGCAACGAGAATTCTCCCTTCAGCATTACTGAAAAGGTGGCGAAATGTCTCTCCGATCGTTTTCTCCGAAGCTGTATAGCCTGGGCGTTCCGCGTTAGTAGAGTCAGAAAGCAGACACAAAACTCCCTTTTGACCTAGATTGGCAAAGGCATGCAAGTCTGCTACCTTGCCATCGTAGGGAGTCTGATCGAACTTGAAGTCACTACAGTGGACGATTGCCCCTAAAGGCGTGTGGAAGGCTAAAGCCACAACATCTGCAATGCTGTGATTGACATGGATATACTCTACATCAATGCTTCCAACCCGCGTTCTATCTCCAGCCTTGATCTCTATCAGATCAGTACTTCGCTCAAGGCCATGTTCAATCAATTTAACTCGCAAAAGCGCTAGTGTCAGTTTTGTGCCATAAACAGGCACATTAAGTTGACGCAACACATACGGCACGCCGCCGATATGGTCTTCGTGTCCGTGCGTCAAGAAGATGCCCTTAACGCGGCTGGCATTCTCCACTAAATATGTGATGTCCGGAATAACCAAGTCAACACCTGGCATATCATCTTCCGGAAACATTACACCGGCGTCAACAATGGCTAGATCCCCGCCGATCTCCACCACTGTCATGTTCTTGCCGATCTCGCCAAGTCCACCTAAGGGCAGTATCCGTATTTTATTTTTATCTATCATGCAGTACAAAACACCTCCAATTGTCTATGACTTCTTTGATTAAGCATTCAGGGTGACCACCTTTCCGCCCATGTTGGTGGCCGCATTTTACTAAACCGAACAAGTCATGCATACCCATATTATACACAGTGTGCCGCAAATAATCAAACCAGAAGAAAAGAAAACCCCCTCCCGGATAGTATCTCCAGGTAGGAGGTTTATCATAGCCAGATAAGACTACGAACCTAAGCCCATGCGTGAGAGGACCTCTCTGATTGTCTGTGTCTCCTCCTCCGTAAGATCGACCAAGGGGAGACGGAGCGGACCAGTCTCAAATCCCATAAACTCTAAGGCACGTTTGACCGGTACAGGATTCGTGGTCAAGAACATCGCTTTGAACAAGGGCATAAGTTGCAAGTGAATCTCCGTGGCTTCAGCGGTCTTACCAGCGCCAAAGGCTGTGATCATTGACTTAATCTCGCGGCCTACAAGGTGGCTGACCACGCTGACGACTCCTCCCCCTCCAACTGCCAAGATCGGCAAGGTAAGGGAGTCATCACCAGAATAGATAATGAAGTCCTCTGGTACTAGTGTCTTGAGAACACTCACTTGCTCTAAATTCCCGCTCGCCTCTTTGATTGCAACGATGTTGTCGATCTTGGCGAGCTGCGCTACCGTTTCCGGGAGAATATTACTACTTGTCCGCCCCGGAACATTGTAAATCATAATGGGTAGTGACGTCTGCTGAGCAACTGCCTTAAAATGCTCGTACAATCCCCGTTGCGATGGTTTGTTGTAATAGGGTGTCACGAGCATAATTCCGTCAACGCCAGCGTTCTCTGCAGCCTTGGTTAGAGCGATCGTGTCGTCTGTGCTGTTAGACCCAGTTCCGGCAATAATCTCCACCTGTCCACCAAGGGCGTCTGTGACTTCCGAAAACAACTTTACCTTCTCGTCAAAACTCAGGGTAGGGCTCTCGCCTGTTGTACCACTTAGTACCACGCCGTCCGACCCATTCTCACTCAAACGCCTTGCCAGTTCCACTGCTGCTCTGTAGTTGACTGAACCATCCTTGTTCATTGGTGTGATCATCGCCGTGAAAAGTTGACCTGACTTCATCGGTTGAAACCTCCTAAATACGATCGAGTTTAAATTCCCGGTACAACGCCTGTACCGCCCGTAAG
>JAAZLY010000291.1 GCA_012799115.1 Bacillota bacterium | reverse complement strand
CGAACAATGACTACTCCTGAACTCTTATCTCCAGGTTGCTCCATGACCTCAACCCCTTGAGCCTTGAGTTGAGTTACAACCTGTGGATTATGAATAAGTGGACCTAAAGTGTGTATCGGTTTGGCCGGGTCAGTTTCTCGAATTGTCTTGGCTGTCAAATCTAAAGCACGCGTGACACCTAAGCAGAAGCCCGCGCCATCTGCCAATACAATTTCCACCTCCACCTTTCCTCCTCCCTTATTATACCTAGAACAGGTGAACTCTAAACAAGTGGATTCTTGACCCAGTCAAGGACTACGTCAGACTCCAGGGTGATCAATGCGTATACACGACGTCACCACAGTCCACCATGAGTGTATTTCTCTGTATTCTTAATTATTCCTGCTTAATAACGTACGAAATTGGGCAGAAATCACTTCACTTCCCCCGGCAACATCAACTTTGCTTGGTCGTTTGGGACCACCTAGATGAATCGGAGCACCGATGACCACCTTGTAGGGCCTCCGCAACCCACGGCGTTGACCCTTCGAAACGACCGCTGGGATCACTGGAACTCCGCTCCTGATAGCAATTAGAGCGGCACCGCCCTGTACGGGAAGCAAATCATGATCTGTCTTGTTACGTGTGCCTTCAGGAAAGATTCCCAAGAGATGTCCGGCGCTAACCTTTTCTTGGCTTGTTCGAATTGCTTGACGATCAGCTTGGCCCCTTCTGACGGGAAACGCGTTTAGCTGAGATATGAACCAACCTAAGACCGGATTATTGAACAATTCGGCCTTCCCCATAAAATGGATAGGTCTCTTGATGGCGACCGCTAACACTACTGGATCAAACCACGATGTATGATTTCCAGCGATGATCGCTCCAGACATTTCTGGAACATGCTGGGCACCCTCGACCTCTAAGCCCCAAATACATAAGACTATGACCCTAATTATTGCCACTACGATCTTGTACATGTCTCGGCTTCCCCCTGAATCAAGTCAAGTACTTTCTCGACAACTTCAGAAATGCTCAAGGACGTAGTGTCGATCTCAATGGCGTCTTCCGCCTTCCTCAAGGGAGAGTTCTCTCGAGTCGAATCAAGGTGATCCCGCGTACGAATCTGCTCCTGCAAGTCTTTTATATCAACTACGACTCCTTTGCGCTGCAGTTCTTGCTGGCGTCGCCTTGCCCTTTCTTCTACGGTTGCCTGCAGAAAGATCTTCCAATCGGCATCAGGCATTACTACCGTACCAATATCCCGCCCATCCATGACCACGGAACCTTGCCGCCCGATTTGATCCTGCAAGGCAACGATGAAGTCCCGTACTTTTTTGTGAGTTGAAACCGTGGAGACATTGGCCGTTACATCTGGCTGACGGATCAATCCGGTTACGTCTTGGCCGTCTAGATAGATGACATTTCCTCTTTGACCCTGAAAAACAATGTTTAGATCCATCGACGTGGCCACCCGCAGCAGGGCGTCCTCATCGTCCATATCGACTCCTTGCCGAAGCGCGACAAGAGTGACAGCCCGATACATAGCCCCCGTGTCAACATAGCGTAAACCTAATTGCTTTGCTACTAGCCTGGCAATGGTGCTTTTACCTGCTCCCGCAGGACCATCCACTGCTATCTTCATTCAGTGTACCCCTTCCATACTACAACTCTATGCCCTGGGCGGCACAATAACCGGTGGAAAAGGCCGCCTGTAAGTTAAAACCGCCCGTAACACCGTGGACATCTAGCACTTCACCACAGAAGAAGAGACCCTTTACCTTTTTCGATTCCATGGTCTTAGGATCAATCTCTTTGACATCCACTCCCCCAGCAGTCACAATTGCAGCCGTCATCGGCAGTGTCTTGGTGAAAGTCAAAGGAAGCGCCATGAGGAGCTTAAGCAGAGTTGCTCTTTCTTCTCTTGTGATTTGGTGACAGACTTTGTGAGGGGGAATCCCCGAAAGATCCACGATAATCGGAATCAGACTTTTTGGCAACAGATCGTCTAGAGCATTACGAAACTGCTTGCGAGAAAATGTTTCCAGGTCTCGAAGCAGCCGCTTATCCAATTGTTCTTCATTTAGGGCGGGCTTAAGGTTCAAGTATGCCCTTACAGGGCCTCCGCTCTGTTCGAGCCAACGGCCAACTTGCTCGCTAGCCGTAAGTACAATTGGCCCGGTTAAGCCAAAATGAGCAAACATTAATTCGCCAAAGAAGCTCTGTTGTCCTCCTGATGGATCGAGAATTGTCAGCTCAACATTACGCAGACTTAGGCCCGAAACCTCCTTAACCCACTCCTCTTCGACGCGTACTGGTACTAAGGCTGGGCGAGGTGTGACAATTCTATGACCAAGGCTCTCGGCCATCCCCAAGCCGTCTCCCGTCGAGCCAGTCCCTGGATAGCTCAGACCACCAGTGGCCACTACAACATAATCAGCCTCAAAGAACTCTTTTCTCGCACCCGAGAGGGCCTCAACCCCCTGTACTCTTCCGTCTTCGCTCTGCCGGATATCCACGGCCTTGTGTTCGAAATGGATTTTCGCACCATGCCCCAAGGCAAATCGTTCGAGGGCGTTTGCCACTTCATGGGCATCATCGGATAAGGGAAATACCCTCTGCCCTCTTTCGACTTTTGTCTTCACTCCCAGACTCTCAAAGAACTCGATGCAATCCTCGTTGGAGAAGCGGTTTAGTGCACCATACAAAAAGCGCCCATTACCAGGATAATTGCTAGGAAAATCCCTGATGGGCATGGCATTTGTGATGTTGCAGCGTCCTTTGCCGGAAATGCGAACCTTTGACGCACTGCGCTGCATTTTCTCCAAGACATGAACGCTTGCACCCCTTTGAGCTATGAAGCCTGCAGCAACCAAACCCGATGCACCAGCCCCGATCACAACCACTTTCGTCTTCACAGCTTCACCGCCCTAAAGAGGCTGTCCAGCTCTTTCTTGCTTAATGGTCGAAACGCTCCCGTAGACAGTTTTCCCATGTTCACCGGCCCGATACCTGTTCTTTGGAGACGGACCACTTCAAAACCCACTTTAGAACACATCCTTCTTACCTGCCGATTTCGACCTTCGGTGATCGTGATACTCAAGACAGAATTGTCCCCCACGGGAGGCAATACCTCGACCAAGGCCTCTTTGGTACGACCGTCTTCGAGAATCACACCAGTTCGCAACCGGTACACTGCATCCATCGTAATCTTGCCCTTGAGCTGCACAACGTAGCGTTTCGGCAGTTCAAATCTAGGATGGGTCACTCGATAGGCAAGATCACCATCATTCGTGAGGAGCACTAGGCCCTCCGAGTCATAATCTAGACGTCCAGCAGGGTAAACCCGTTCTTTGATCCCAGTTAGTAAATCAAGGACATTCTTACGACCAAATTGATCCTTGCTGGTTGTAATATAGCCAAAAGGCTTGTTAAGAATGAGATAGCGTTTGGCCTCTTCTGGTCTCAAGGGCTTTCCATCCACAATGATCCGATCTCTGGCAGGATCCACCTTTTGCCCTAGGCTTGCCAATTGCCCATTCACCAGAACCTTATTTTCTCGAATCAATTCCTCGCAGACCCGGCGAGATGCAATTCCGGCTTGAGCCATGACCTTTTGTAGTCGTTCTTCCACTCCTTACGCCCCTTTCAGTCCCATGATACCGAAGTTAAGCCTAAACCGCAAGAAAAAAAGAGGATTCCCCCCAAACTCTGGAGGGAATCCTGCAATAGGCTAGTGGCTATACCTTGTATGTTGTGCGCAATACTCCATTGGTACTACTACGCCCCTGAACCATACCTTGGACCTGTTCAATAAGCTGTGGAACCGCATCAATAAGACGGTCATAAATCGCACTCTGGCTAACAGGCAACAGACGGACACTCTCCCGCCCCACTACCAGAAAAGCAACTGGATTGAGGGCAATTCCGGCTCCACTACCACCACCAAAGGGGTGGTCTTTCTCTGAGCCTTTGGCGTTGGCTCCGGTAAACTCGCTTCCCCCCGCTGCGAACCCAACACTTACGCGACTCACAGGAAGAATAATTGCTCCATCCGGTGTTTCCACGGGATCACCGAGGATGGTATTGACGTCTACCATGGTCTTGAGGCTCTCCATAGCAGTCTGCATAAGGCCTTCTATGGGATGTCTATCGTTCAAACCATCACCCTCTTTAGTTCGTTGATTATAATTTGACCAACTGTGAACTGGAATATGCAGTGGAGATAAACCTGGACATGTGTCTGGACGTAGTCTGGTTGAATTTGGATTTCCGGTTCTGACCTGAGCCGATTGCCAGAACTTAGTCCCGCGAGGAAAGATCCGATGATGGCCCACAATCCGCCGGCACCCAAAGAAGTCCATAACGGATCGCCGATGCCAATTCGTACCTCGAGATGCAGAAGTTCGATCCTTTGTAAAAGACCATCTATGGAACGCATGGCCAGCCTAATAGCCCTCAAGCCCGCTTCCATCGTTCCAAAGTTCCTTTGTCTAAGCCTTTGACCGGTCTTTGTTAATACGCCTTGGGGAATCGTGATCAAGAAACGCCCGATCCCAAACCGGATCCCAGGATTGAGTTTGAGCCCCTCCGTAACCAAGTGGACTTCTACAGAAAAGCGGACACAGAGAACAATGGCCAGGAATACAAAAAGACCAAGCAGGAACATAGTACCACCTCAACTCGGTCTTAATTTGCCATTACTTCCATTCACTTATGCCTTTCATCGGTAGCTCTTCCAAACTTGTCAAGCCAAAGTGAGTAAAAAACTTGTCCGACACTCCATAGAGGATGGGCCGACCCGGGCCCTCTTTTCGACCCAGTTCTTTGATGAGTTCTCGTTCCAGGAGGCTATTAATGGCACTATCTGATCGCACGCCTCGAATCTGCTCGATCTCTACCTTGGTTACGGGTTGTTGATAGGCAATAATCGCCAATGTCTCTGTACTGGCAGCAGTTAAGGGAGCACTGATTACGGGGCGACCTAGTTTTTCGATCCAGGGGGCCAATTCTGCCTTAGTGACAAACTGATACCCGCCACCCACTTTACGAATAGTTAGTGCACTAGCCTCGTATGAACTGCGAATGTCCTCCACAAGTGACTCCACCAGTGCAGCGTCTAGTTCCATGATGGATGCAATTTCTGAGGCGGTCAAGGGACTCTCACTGGCGAAAATCAAGCCTTCAACCACCACTTTGGCCTCTGCTAGCGTCATGGGCGAACCTCCACTTCCAGCTGTAACGGTTGTACGTCAATTTGTCCAAATGATTCCGTTTGAACCAACATGATCTCTCCTAAACGAACTAGTTCCAGAACGGCCAAGAATGTAACCACGATCTCGGCGGCTGAGTTATCCCGCAGTAGGTCGGAGAACGTGGCACGGGGTTGTCCCACTAATTGCAACCGGACTAGAGCCAGGCGCTCAGGGAGTGAGATTTTCCCTGTAATCCGATGCAGGGGTTGCTCCTTTTCCAACTCCGCAAGCAGCTGGCAATAGAGCTCTCCTAAGGCTTCCAGGGTAACATCCCCAAAGGGATTTGTGTATAGTGGAGTTAGATCGAGAGACTCCAGTGCTTGTCCCCGGGTAAAGTGCTTGGAGGCCTCCGCATACCTGTTGTCGAGAAACTGGGCAACCTCTTTGAAGAACTTGTACCGAATCAACTGTTCCACTAGTTCTGTCCGGGGATCTTCCTGATCTTCCTCAGACTCCTCCGGCAGAGGATCCTGGGGTAGCAGCAATCGAGACTTGATTCGAATCAGGGTCGCCGCCATGAGTAAGAACTCACCAGTGATAGCTAAATCTTGCTCCTGAAGAGAATAGAGGTACTCGAGGTACTGTTCGGTAATCGTGGCAATGGGTATATCCCAGAGGTCGACTTCGTTTTGGGCAATCAAGTCCAGCAGAAGGTCGAATGGTCCTTGATACACATCGAGTTCAATGACGTATCCCATGTCGCCACCTAAAAAGAGAGACCATCGAGAATGCGAAAGAGCACGTTAAAAATGGGGTTGATCAGATAGCGGGTACCACCCAAGATCAACAAGGCAATTAGCACAAACGGTCCGTAGGGTGCAAACTTCGCATACTGAAATGCCAAACGCCGAGGTAGCAAGCCAGCCAAGATGTGAGAACCATCAAGGGGCGGTATGGGTATCAGGTTAAAGGCCGCAAGACCTAGGTTCATCTGAACATTAATGAACAAGAACATGAGAAGTGATTGGCCAGTACCACTACCTAACATATAATTGCCGAAAACACTCACAAGATTATAAAAAATCCAGGCAGTAATCATATTGGCCAGGGGACCGGCTAGAGATACCAGTATGGTCCCTTGCTTTTTGTTCTTGAAGTATTGACTATTGATCATAACCGGCCTTGCCCACCCTACTCGAAATAGAAGTAGCATTATGGTGCCCAAGGGATCCAAGTGGGCCAAAGGATTTAGGCTTAAGCGCCCCTGATACTTAGGAGTTGGATCTCCCAGTTTATAGGCTACATAGGCATGACCGTACTCATGAACGGAAATCGCCAACAAAATCGCTGGGATTGCCAGGATTATTTGCTCGAGATTCATCATTATAAGGGACCTCCCTGTATCAACTCCCCTCCATGATATCACAAAGGTGCGTGCGCCCGCAACGAGAACCCCAACTAGCCAAGAAGCTACCTTCCCGCCATATCTCAACAATTTCACATTGATTCGGACAACGATCACAGACATATCCCTTGCTCGTGAATTGACTCTGAACTACTTTAAAGCCGGCAAAACGTGTCGTTTGCCCCGTCCGTTCCAGTGTCTCCCTAGCAATCTGGGCAATACCTATGGCCCCCATGCAATCGAAGTGCCTTGGTATCTGAATGGGAAGT
>JAAZLY010000290.1 GCA_012799115.1 Bacillota bacterium | reverse complement strand
GTCCTAAACGTCTGTGGGCTGTCGGTCCATCAATATACATAGAGTCCCCGCGCCAATAAAGGGGATCGATGAAATTAGACCTAGTGGCACCATCCCCCGTACGACCGTGGTAAACCACATAATCCTGTACGCCGTTCGGCCCCTTGGTCACAACATGATGGCCCGGACCCCACACTTCTTTGTTGGATCGCAAAATCGGCACACTTACTCCGTTTGGCCATTTCACCCAGGGTCCTCCAATAGCTTTAGAGGTTGCATAGGCAAGATGATAGGTTGGCTGATAAAAACAGCCCCCGCTATACATTTGGTAATAGACCCCCAGCCTCTTGATGGTAAAAGGGCCTTCGTTCCAATACCAATCCTTCTCCAGACTGCCTTCCCAGGGGAACTCAGGCTTACAAACAAAGGCAGGCTGTCCCGCAAGTTCCGTTAGACTCACCATTTTATCTACAACATTGCCGCAGCCGATGACTCCTTCTGGCCCCCGGGTTGTTTCGTCTCTTATGTTGTAAAACATATGATACGCACCATCTGCATCTTTAAAGGGATGGGCATCAATAGACCACTCCTGAACCAACGGGCGATCTGCAAACTGAAAGGGGCCTATGGGGCTTGTAGATGTGGCCACCCCGATCCTCCTCTTTTCATCGTCAGCCTTCCCTTCTTTCTTCTCCGCCCCCGCCACGTAGAGATAGAAAATACCATTGGAGTAAATGACTTCTGGTGCCCAAAGGTCGATCTGCGCCCAGTGATCTGCCTGCGGTGAGGCGACTAGAGCTACTCCCGCCTCTGTCCAGTCTACTAAGTTTTTTGACTGGTAAACTCGTACACAGTCTCTTCCGCTATGATACAGGTAGTAGAGGCCCTGAAAGCGCAAAATAGCAGGATCCCCCTGATCCACTCCGGGCACATCAAGTACGGGGTTAACAACCTCAGACCCAAACATAACTGCACCATCGCCTCCTTCACTCCCCGATGCGTTCCAGCACAATTGTGATATCCTTGAGAAACTCCGGTGTGGTAATTGATCCTCTGGGCTTGGCAAAGTGGACAGCAAGGTCTTTTTCCAGCCAATCGGCGGACCAGGGATCCCAAAACGACAGCCTATAGCTCCCTGGCTCGATGTAATGCATCTCCAAGACGCTAGCAGCAGGTTCCCCCTGCAGAGATTCATCACGCACCAGCCAGATCAGTTTTCGTTGGGTGTCGCCAATGCCTACAACCTCATGACCGTCAGGGACGATGAGATCCGCCCCTAGATTCTCCGGTACAAAGCCAGTAAAATCGAAGGCTTCGATGAAAGCTGAGATCCGGGCCAGGCTCTCCAGCATACCCGTTGTAAGAACATGGGGCGACCTGTAGGGCCAGCGCATTCCCGTTCCTGCTCCGCCACTGGCCAAATGGGCCCACGACACATTGTGCAAGAACTCAGCGTCAAAAGTGGCCGAACCTATCCACATCTCAATGGGGCCGCTCTCCGTATCTGTGTAGGGGCGATTGTCTACAATTTGCCAGAGGGCATAGTTTACCGCCAAGGCCACTTCTGTAACTACGTCTGTGGTGTTGCGCGGTGCATTCATACCCGGCCCTGTATAGAGGTGGGTTGTGGCGAAATCCAGCTTAGGATGGTTATAAATCACCTTGCCCAGAGCACCGGAAGGCATGTTTGCCGCGGAAGAAGCTGTAATCAATTGGGTAAACCCATGGGTCTTAAGCTGATGTTCCCGAACAAAATCAGCCATTTCAGAAATCCATTTGTCCATTTCATAGCTGGAAGCTCCCCACCATAGTTCAATTTCATTCATTAACTCCCAGGCCAAAATGTGTTTAGAATGACCCCACCGTTCAATCATGAAGGCAAAGCGTTCTTTCTGCCTTGCTAAAGCCTCTGGCTGTGTGAGAAAACCGTACATGGTATCCATCATTCCGCCATTTAGAGTGTTGTAAGGGTTTTGGTGCCAAGTGCGCTCCATCCAGAAAGGATCCCAAGGCGTGACAATGGCATATAGATCATAGTCCTCGAGCCAGTCAAAAAAGGTGTCCCAAAACTCCACAACCTCTGTTCGATACTCGCCCAAGGGATTTTCCAGCAGCCCATGGGGGTACTGAGCATACTCAATCATAACCCGCAGGGTATTTACCCCGTGACGTGCCAGTTTTTCCAAATAGTCCTTGGCCGCTGCCGGATTAGTTCCCCCCAGAAGGGGAGAGAGTCCCGGCCAGGTCAAAGCATCGTTCGGTCCGACAATCAAAAAAGCCTCATCGCCCTTTTGGAAATATCGTCCTCCAGGCGCAACCGTAATCAGCTCTGCCTTAGCATCTGCAGCAGACAGAACAATTGATGTGCCAAACAGCACCAAGAGAAGTGCCCAACATATGAGTTTTCTCATCCTGCCGCCCCTTTCCTAACCCTTTATTCCAGTGAGAACAATGCCCTTGACAAAATAGCGCTGTACCAGCAAAAACAGGATTAAGGCAGGCAGCGCCGTCAAAACAGCACCGGCCATCATTGTGCCGTATTGATGAATGTATCTTCCCTGGAGCGTCATTAAGCCAACTGGCAGAGTACGCATGGAGGGGGAGTAGGTCACAATCAATGCCCATAGATAGTCGTTCCAGTTGTTGAGAAAGCTCATCAGCCCATAGGTGAGAACAACCGGCTTCGACAAGGGGAGAACGATCTGCCAGAAAATCCTAAAGCGACCGGCTCCGTCGATTCTTGCTGAATCCTCCAGTTCACTGGGGATGCTCAGAAAAAACTGCCTCAGGAGAAACATTCCAGTTGCGGTGGCCATGCCAGGCACAATGAGTGCTGGATAACGATCAACCCAGCCCAGAGTGTCGATGGTTATATAGTTGGGAATGAGAAAGATCACACCTGGTACAACTAAAGAGGCAATGCAGATCCAAAAGTAGAGCTGTCTGCCGGGAAAGCGCAAGCGGGCCAAGGCGTATGCAGCCAAGGCGGAAACCGCAATTGATCCTAGAGTGTAAGAGGTTGCGGCCAAGGCACTGTTGAAAAACCATTGGAAAACCGGCGTATCTACTGGATTTCCGATGATTGTCCGGTAGTTGTCAAGGGTGATGGGGTTGGGAAATACCTGGGGAGGCCAAGCTGTCGTCACGCTCTCTAACTTAAATGAGGTAGCTACCATCCAATATAAAGGAAAGAGAAAGATGAGCGCGACCAGAAGTGCCAAGATGAAACTGAAACGTAAATAGCGATTCCGTTTCACTGTCAACCCTCCTAGCTATCTTGATCTTTTGCGGAAAAGAGCCTTGCCTGAGTAAGGGTGGCCACCAGCATAATGACCGCGGTAACGTAGGACATGGCTGCAGAGCTTCCCATACGGAAGTTGCCGAATGCTTCACCATAAATGTAGAACATAACAGTAAATGTCGATCGGGACGGTCCCCCGCCTGTCATCAGTTGCGGCTGCCCAAAAAGATTGAAAGAAGCAATAACGGTGGTTATGACAATGAAGAGCAAGATGGGCCGGAGATTCGGCAAGGTGATGTAGAGAAAGCTTTTCCAACTGTTTGCTCCGTCAATGGTTGCTGCTTCGTACTGCTCATGGGGAATGGCGTTTAGGCCGCTTACCAAAAGGATCATATTCCAGCCCACCGTCCACCAAACAGTAGCGATGAGAATTGAAATCCAAGCGTAGGGCTGTGTGGTAAGCCAAGGAATAGCATCGCTGCCCAGTGTCCTCAATATCCAATTCGCAAAACCCACATCCCCTTGGAAGATCCAGCGCCACATCACCGCTACTACGGAAATTGTGAGAGCTGTGGGCATGAAGTAAATGGTGCGAAAGAAGGACCGCCACGGGAGATTTCCGGTCACCAGAACAGCTAAGCCCAGTGAAATCAATACCAGTGGAGGAACGCTGATGACTACAAAAAGAAGGGTTGCCTTGAGAGCCTGCCAATAGTAAGCGTTTTGAATGCTCTCGGGGTTGAACAAACGGGCATAGTTGGCCAGTCCTACAAAGGTCCCTTCATTGAAGAACATGTTCCATTCTGTCAGACTAACCCAAAAGCCTTTGAAGATCGGATAGATAACAAACATGAAAAAAAGTATGGCATGTGGAAGCAAGTACAGGTAAGGCGTCAAGCGCCCCTCATCTCCAAACAGACTGCGCCTTGGCCGTGCTATGGCTCGCATAGTGTCACTCCCAAAGTCTTTGCGGGGAGAATATCCCCGCAAAGAGAATTAGTTTCCAAGTGGTTATTGTTTGAGAATCCGGTTAGCAAGTTCTACAGCTTCATCAAGGGCCTCCTGTGGTGTCATTAGGCCCAGGAACGCTTTATTGATCGCATCCCAAGCAGGACCCGTAGCTTCACCATACTGCAGGAAGAATGTATGGGGGAAGGCTACATAGGGAGCTGCCTCAGCAATGGAGCCTAGGTGAGGATCGGATCGAAACTCTTCGCTGTTGAGCACAGACAGTTTGGCAGGAAGTTGACCGCCCCTTCCCCATTCAAGGCTGTGATTGCCGATCCAGGCAATGAATTCCAGGGAGGCGTTAACTTTAGCAGAGTCAACGTTGCGCTGACGCGGGATGATAAATTGGTGTGATCCGGCCCAGACAGCCTGGCGCTCGGTTCCCCATTGGGGGATCATGCCGGCACCAAAGTTGAGGCCAGGATGATCTTGGTAGCCTGCGAGCATCCAGATTCCGTTAAACTCGATGGCTACTTCACCCCGTTTGAAAGCCTCAACATCTGCGTCAACTTGAACATTGGCCGGCGATACACCGTGAACATAGATCAAATCTGTGAGATACTGCAAGGCATCGACGCCTGCTTCGCTGTTGAAGATGGCTTCGGTGTTGTCTTCGTTAAACAGTTCTCCATCGTTTTGGAAGAGGATGGAGTACCAGTATTGGAAGTTAGGCCAGCCCACAGACAACTGGGTGCCCCATTGATCAATCTCTCCGTCACCATCAGTGTCTTGGGTGAGGAGCTTGGTCACTTCGATAAAGGATTCGCGATCCATAGGCGGTGCCTCTGGATCAAGACCGGCTGCTGCAAAGATGTCTTTGTTCCAGTACATAACAAGCGGATGGGCATCAAGAGGGATGGCATAGCGTTTTCCGTCGATAATGCCGCCGTTCCAGACGGGCTCAATGTAATCTTCGCCAACGAGTCCCAGATCTTCAACATAGGCATCGAGTTCGAGCAGGATGCCCTGGGAGGCAAATTCCGGCACGCGGTCCATATGCATGATGGCTACATCAGGGGCCCGACCGCTAATGACGGCGGTGAGAATACTTTCGTAAAAGTTGCCGCCAGGCATAATGCTCATGCGGACTTCAATTTCACCAGCCCTTTCCTCGTTGAACTGATCAACAAGTTCCTGCATTGTTGCACCATCGGGACCGGTAAAGATTGTCCAGTACTCAAGCACTACAGGTGCTGCTAGGGCAGAAACACTCAGTAGACACACTAGGGACAGAGTAAGTAACATTCCAACTGCGGTCTTCCTCATTACTTGCATCCTCCTTTGAGTCTAAGTCAGGACAGCACATCACAATAAGACAGTTATGCAGCTTTGGGCGAAGTCACCTCCGATCCTCTGTCGGATTTTGTCGAACTTATCTTAGGTCTTAAGAAAACTAACGATAAAATTATTCAACGTTTGTTGAGGAATTCCTTCAAAATTTACTAATAATCTCATTAAATTTGCCTAGTGTTAACGCCGGGGAGGGAGAAAAACTGCTCAATGACTAACGTGGCAGCACCAAGGGGGCCTACACTGTCTCCTAAGGAAGAACGGATGATCTTAAT
>JAAZLY010000289.1 GCA_012799115.1 Bacillota bacterium | reverse complement strand
TTCTCTTGTGAAATGGGATCGTCTCCAGCCAAAGCCTGTACAAAAGCTCCCAAGTCTGCCCCGCCCCCAAGCCTGTGATAGGGGAAATGCTTGGTCCCTTCGCAGAGCTGATCTAGGTTGGCGTAATTTTGACCCAGGAGTGGTGCAAATGAAGGTGGCCACAGGTTGAGCCAATAGGCGGGACTAACGCCCTGCTTGTCTCGCCAAATTCGGACCTCGTTCCAGATTTTTTGAGCCAACCGCGTGATGCTCTCATTTCGGAAATGGAACCAGGCTTGCAGAACAGAGGCTTTTGCCTTCTCGTCAAGCCAACCCTCAAGCAAGAGGGGTTCCTTCGAGAACTCCTCAAGGAGCTTACTGAGGAGTTTAAGATCAATCCCGCTCTTTTCCATCTGCTCCACGCAATGGGGACAAAAGCAGGTCAGCATTCGCTCAAGCGAAACGGTGGCTCCGCTCCAATCTGGATAACGGAGACGGTCCACCAAGATCGCTCGACTGGGATAGCGTTCCAACATATTAATGATAAGGCTCTTAACATAAACCTCCGTCAAAGGATTGTTTGGGCAAAGCCAAGTGGTAATGGGCTCGCCAGAAAAGGTATTAACGCAGGCAGCTTTGACGTCTCCCTCAAACGCTGCATTCAGAGCCTTAACCCACGGCAAGACCTCTGCTCCCCGCTCTTTGGCAGCTACAATGAGCTCCTGCACATAATCTTCTCCAGCATAAGCTTGAGGCGATAGACGGGGTCTAAAGGGTAGGCGGCTAAACCAACCCTCACTATCTGGAATCTCAAAGCAAGCGTCGGTGTAGAACACCTTATGCACCGGGTTATGCTCGAGTTCCCCTTGGGGGTAGGGATGGCGTTCTTCCAAAGTACCAGTTTCCGCAATAATGGTGCGAATGCCGGACCTTTCCACTATATTGCTTACTACTACCGCTGCACCGGCGTCTCTCACATCATGGGGGTGTACTTGAATTGTTTTTTCCATGTTTGGGCCAGGATTAGTATTCCGCCGTAACCCCAGCTAGCACCTCCTCGCTCGTAATGGGTTTGTGCAACTCATTGACGATGCGCCCCTTGCGCATAATCAAGACTCTTTGGCAAACCCGAGCGAGCTCCTCTGGCTCATCACTAATCACAATCAGAGATACACCCGCTCTCACTAACTCCTCCATCAGCTTGTAGATCTCTGCCTTAGTTCCGACATCAATTCCCGCTGTAGGTTGATCCAAGATCAGAATCTCAGGCTGAACTGCCAGCCATTTGCCCAGTACAGTCTTTTGCTGATTCCCACCGCTTAGAGTGTTCACCTGAACCTGTGGGCTGGCTGCTTTCACTTCCACCATCGTAGTTAGATCCTGAACCCGTTCTTTACGTGCCGCAGAATCAATAAAAGGACCGTTCACTAGACGCTCTAGAACTGTCAGAGTGATATTGTCTGCGACTGAGTGCTGAAGAATGAGACCTTGGTCTTTGCGATCCTCTGGCAGGAGGGCAAGTCCCCGGGCAATCGCCGCCCTGGGTGAGGTCGGAGTGTAGTCTCTTCCGTCAATTCGGATCTTCCCCTCAAGGGTACCGTTGCTGGCACCAAAGAGTGCCCGAGCCAGTTCTGTTCGACCGGCACCAACTAGGCCAGCTATTCCCAGGATCTCACCTTTGAAAAGAGTAAACGAGACATCCTGAAACTCCTTGGGCGAGGTTAGGTTCTGGACTTCCAAGATGGGAACTCCTCCATGCTCCGGTACATCCACTGGAGTTTGCGCCACTTCACGACCAACCATTAAGTTTACTACCGAGCGGTGATCGAGCTCTGAGGCAGACGTACTGGTAACGACTTCACCATCGCGCAGAACCGTGATCTGATCCGCAATCATAAACACTTCTTCCAAGAAATGAGAGATATAAATGATGCCCACACCAGACTGCTTAAGCTTTTGAATTACTGCAAACAGGTCTTCCCGCTCGTGACTAGATAGGCGCGCGGTTGGTTCATCCATAACTAAGATTCTGGTATCTTGCACAAGTGCCTTGGCAATCTGCACCAGTTGCTGCCTAGCTACTCCTAGCTTCTCGACCTTTTCTCGAATCGGCAGTTCGAAACCGATCCCCCTCAAGAAATCTTCTGCCTGGATGTAAAGCTGATCCCAATCAATGAAAGACATGCCTGCCCGCTTCTTCAAGGGCTCCCGACCGAGCAGGATATTTTCGGCCACCGTCAGATGGGGATGCAAACTGAACTCCTGGTGAATGACTGCAATCCCTGCATCAGCAGCCTGTCTTGGCGTGCGAATATCAGCTTCTGCGCCCTCAAGTAGAATCCGACCGGAATAATCGGAGAAGAAACCGCCGAGCACCTTGATCAAGGTAGATTTTCCGGCTCCATTCGAACCTAACAGTCCATGAACCTGCCCCTGCTCCAACGTGAAGCTAACCTCGTTCAGGGCACGGATCCCCGGGAAATCTTTCGTGATTGCCTGCATTTCCAAAAGAATTTCATGTCCTGTCATCGTTCTGCTCCTCACTATCTAACAGACCTGGGGGGGAATAACCCCCCAGGTGTCTGTGCTTTTCTTACCAAACTGGACTGTACTCGTCTACGTTTTCCGAAGTGACTAGAGGTAGTTCAAGGAAGTAGGTTGGCGTTGGAATTTCATCAACCCTTCCATCAAGATAGAGGCGGGCCATATGCAAGGCTTCAAAAGCTTGTGGATAAGGATCTTGCATGACGGTACCGTAGGCCAGACCTTCTTTGATGACTTCATGAACGTCTCTTGGATAGTCGCCTAAGATCCACTTGACTTCCTTGCGCCCAATCTGCTCTGTATACTTCGCTCCTGGGACTCCTGCAGGTCCTTGGTTTACAATCGCGTCTAGAGTGCCAGCAGGGTGCTTCAAGAGGATGTCTTGGGTGGCTGCCAAGGATTTGGCACTGTCCCAGCCATCACTGATAGAAGCAACGATTTTAATGCCTGGATAGTCTGCAAGTACATTTTCGAAACCGGCTTGACGCATGACTTGTGCCGACGTTCCCAGTTCGCCCATTAAATAGGCAACATTACCCTTTTCACCAATAGCTTCAATCAAGAGGCGAGCTTGTTGCTGACCGAAGTAGTAGTCATCAGCGCCAACAAAGGTCACGATTTCTGCACCTTCACCCACCTGATTGTTGGCTGCAATCACTGGAATTCCAGCTTGGTTTGCTTGAATGATCACTGGCACGACCGCTTGGGCATCACCTGGTACAATCACAATCATGTCTACCTTTTCGGCCAAGAACTGTCTCACAATACCTACTTGAGTATTGGGGTCACCTTGACCATCTCTCAAGAGCAGGTTGAAATTGAACTCTTTCGCTCCATCATTCAAACCTTCAATGAAGTTGGAGTAGAAGGGATTGGACATATCCCAAATGGTAGCTCCGATGGTATACTGTTTTTCACTGGCAAATCCAGCTACGCTGGTGGCAACAAGTAGAAGAAGGGTCATAACAATTAGCTTGTTTCTCATTTAGTTTCCTCCTCAATGTTTAAGGTGCTATATTTTTCCTAAGCCTTTGTGCCAATACCGAGTTTTGCCAATAGACCTCCTCCCCTTGTGTTTTGCTTTTGCGATGACTTCTTGTTTGTAGCATCAAAGCCCACTGCTAAAAGAATGATTAAGCCAGTTACTGCCGGCTGCCAGTAGGGCGATACATTCAAGAGGTTCAGCGCGTTGGCAATCATGCCCATCAAGAGAACACCTACAACTGTACCCGTAATTGTGCCCTGCCCTCCAGAGAGGGAGGTACCGCCCACGACTACAGCTGCAATGGCATTTAGTTCATAACCTGTTGCTGCTTGGGGTTGACCGGTGATAGTCTGTCCTAACAGGATCAATCCACCCAGACCAGCTAAGGCTCCCCCAATCGTAAAGACGCTTGTTTTGACCTTACTTACATTGATCCCAGAAAGTCGTGCGGCCTCTTCATTGCCTCCTACGCTCAGCACGTATTGGCCAAAGGGGGTGTGTTTCAGCACGATGTGGGTTATTACAGCGACCAGTACAAAAAGTGTGGTTGCAACCGGAAAAGGTCCAATCTTACCAAGACCAACTGTCATATAAGACATGGGCAAGCCATAGATTGGCTTGGCATTCGTCGAGACAAAGATCAAGCCTCGAGTGATGATCTGCGTTCCCAAGGTCGTTACAAAGGGGTTAATCCCGACTTTGGCAATTAAGAGTCCGTTGACTAGACCAACAGCACCCGAGGCCAAAAGGCCCCCTATCATGCCCACGGGAATGTTAAACTTCAAGAAAAGGGCTGCGGCTACCATACCCGAAAGTGCTGCATTTGCCCCAACCGAGAGGTCAAACCCACCGGAGATCATCATCAGAGTCATACCGCAAGCGATGATACCGTTAACAGCGTTTTGCTGCAATAGATTCATCAGATTCTGTGGATTGCGAAAGGCTGGAGACCAGATGGCCAAGACTATAAAGAGAACAACAAAAGTGACAAAAAGTCCATAGGTCTGAAGAAATTTACGCAATTTACTCCCCCACTCTCTTGTAAGAACTTAATAGCTGCCCATTTGTATTGTGCAGGGTCAAGGCCACTGCACCCATCACACCAGCAATATCTCCTAACTCCGATGCCACTAGCCTTGGTCGCGTCTGCAAGACGGGAAGAGCCAACTCTTCTAGCTTGGGCAAGAACAGATCCGCCTCTTTAGCTACACCGCCGCCTAGGATAATCAGCTCCGGATCGAGAACGGTAGAGATGCTGACAATGGCCATGGCCAAATGCTCACTAAACCCCTTAACTACCTTGAGAGCGATAGGGTCATCTTGCCTGGCCAACTTAAAGACCGTCTCGGCATCAACCAGTTCACTGGATCCACTAAACTCCATGTATCTTTGGCCGATGGCTGAACCACTAGCCCAGCTCTCCAAGAAACCAAAACCTGGGTATGGTTGACCCAATTGGGAAGTATCCAAAACCAGGTTTCCAACCTCACCAGCTGCCTGGTGAGAACCAAAGAAGACCTGACCGTTGATGACGATTCCGGCACCCAGACCTGTACCAATAGCTAGACAGACCAGGACATCCACGCCCTGCCCCAGACCATACCAATATTCGCCTAGGGCCTGCAGATTAACATCATTTTCGAGAAAAATGGGAAAGTCTATATGCGCACTCAAGGTATCGACAAGAGGATAATCCTTCCACTTCAGTGATGGCGCCCACTGCACTTCCCTTCCCTTGACCACAACCCCAGGTATACCGATCCCCACACCTTTAATGCGTCCTTGATCGATCTGGGATTCAGCTGCTAAGCGCCTGATAAATCTCAAGAGACTTTGAAAAACCGCCTCAGGACCATCACTAGCACAAGTGGGTTGTTTCAAGCTATAGATAACTTTACCAAGCAAGTTCGTAACAGCACCTGCCATATTGGTACCACCCAAGTCTACTCCTATTACATATCCTGCATCACCGTTCAACTCCAAAAGCACCCGCCTTCTGCCACTTGTTGATGCAGCTCTACTCACTGCTACAACGAGCTCTTCTTTGCGAAGATCTGCAATGATGGTGGAGACTGTGGCCCGACTCAAACCAGTTAAGTCACAGATCTGTGTTTGTGAAATAGGCCCGAGTTTTGTGAGAATATTGATCACAGTCGCTCGATTCATTTGTCCCATCAATTGAGGTGTTCCAGGTTCGTGATGTAACAACATATCGTTCTCCCCCATCATTTCACTTAGTTTGTTTATTCGGCTACCGAACTAATTATCCTTCTCTATTTCATAACTTTTTTTTGGAAATTGCGCGGGACAGACCCCACATTTCCACCTCCCTTTCCAGGCTTTCTGACCAACTTGGCGAAGTACGTCATAAGCACAGAAAGGGACGTGATTCTAGCATGAGAATCGTGATCGGAAGCCTTTCCCATGAGTCTAATTCCTTTAATCCAAAATGCATGACACTCACTGATTTTTCTCCAATCTACGGGGACGATGTCCTCTCTTTCCTGGCCAGGGGAGGGCGTTCTCCCCTGCAAGGTATCTATAGGATCATCCAAGAGTATGGAGCAGAGACCCTTCCTACCATCTACGCCCGTGCTACGCCTGGAGGTCTCGTTTCTCTAGAGGCGTACCAAGCCATGAAGAAGGGATTCTTGGCGGAATTGAGCAAGTTCGAAGGTGTTGATGGAGTCTGCCTGCATCTCCATGGCAGTATGGCCGTAGAGGGAATTGGGGACGCCGAGGGGGATCTACTTACAGAAGTGAGGGCCGTTGCGGGAGAAAAGGTTCCCATTGTCACCTCCCTTGATATGCATGCCACCATTACCGGCACAATGATGGAAAAGGCAGATGCGTTCGTGGGTTTTCGCACCGCCCCCCACATAGATACCATGGAAACGGGCGAAAGGGCCGCCAAGCTCTTAATGGACTCCCTGAAAAGAGGTTACCGGCTGACAACTTGCGCTGTGGGACTTCCCCTCTTAGTCTCTGGCGAAATGTCCGAATCGGCTAAGCCACCTATGACCTCCTTAATCAAGCGGATGGAAGAGCTGGACCGGGAGCCTAATGTGCTCTCTTCCTCCCTTCTTTTGGGTTTCCCCTGGGTTGATGTCAGCTACAATCAGGGAAGTGCCTTAGTTGTGACAAAGGGCGATCCAGACCTGGCGCAAAAAAAGGCGCTAGGGCTGGCAGAGGAACTGTGGAGTAAGCTCGATCAGTTTACGTTTACTACCGAAGCATATCCCTTTGAGAAGTCTTTAGAGGTAGCCTTAGGTGCAAGAACGGGGCCTGTCTGTATCGCAGATTGCGGAGATAATCCTGGGGCGGGTGGAAGCCAGAATATTGTCTATCCACTTCAGGTGATGCTGCAGCAAAAGGTTGGAAACTCCTTATTTGGTGCGATCGCGGATCAAAAAGCCTATGAGCACTGCACAACGCACAAGCCCGGTTCCACCTTTACCCTGACCCTTGGCAAGCTTAGCACCAAGTCTGATGCACCTGGAATTACCGTCACAGCCACACTTAAATCCGTGGGCAAACTTGGTTCCATGCCAGCTGTGGCGATTCGGGTGGATGGAATTGATGTTGTCATCAGCAACGATCGAGTCATGATGCTTGATCCCAAGGATCTGGAAACCTTGGGTCTTAAGCCAAAGGAGTACCGAATTTTAGTCCTCAAGAGCGGCTATTTGGATCCCAAGTATGAGGCTATTGCGAGCTATGGCTTGTTAGCCCTAACCCCAGGTTTTACGAACCAAGATTTTGCAGCATTGGATTATAACAAGATCGGGCGACCTATACATCCCCTGGATCAGGGTTTCAATTATGATCCCAGGGAGTATATTTTCCCAACACGATACGAGAAAGGAGAAAGAGTGTGAAGTATACTGTAGAGGTTTGTACGTTTACAATTGAGGATGTTATCGCAGCAAAAAAGGCTGGAGCCCACCGGGTTGAGCTATGCGCCGATCCCGATGCAGGCGGTACTACGCCAAGTTATGGATTGATTGACTATGTGGTAGAGGTTGTCGGTATCGACGTGGCCGTGATGATTCGTCCAAGGGGCGGAGACTTTGTCTATAGTTCAGAGGAACTGGACATCATGGAGAGAGATATTCGCATGGCGGCCCGGGCTGGAGCAAAGGCTGTAGTCTTTGGGGTTCTTACCAACTCTGGTCATTTGGATCTTAAAGCTATGGGCCGTCTGATAGCTGTAGCCAAGGAGCATGGACTGGAAGTCACTTGCCACCGGGCCTTTGATGTAACGCCTGATCCGCACAGGTTCGTGGAGGAGTTGGTAAAGCTCGGTGTCGATCGACTCCTGACGTCGGGCCAGAAGCCTAGAGCTGTGGAAGGTTTGGAACTCCTAGCAGGTATTCAAAAAGCTGTGGGCTCTAAACTGAGCATTATGCCCGCAGTGGAGATCACAAGCGAGAATGTGGAGCAACTCTTGGATCTGGGTGTTAGGGAAGTTCACACGCGGAATGTGGAAATAGTTACGTCCTCTATGGAGCGTGGTGCCAATATCGTGATGGGTAATGATGATTACGATGAAACCACTCGGATTCGAATCGATCTGGAGGAGACAAGGAGAATTGTGGAGGCTGTCAAGAGACGAGAAAACTAGGGAGGGCTGTTCTGGTGCATTCTTCCCACCGATCACGGTAATTTCCTCCACTATAGCCCCTGGGTACTAGTACCCTAAGGCCACTTGAATCATATGCTGTAGTGCATATATTTCAAGAAGAGGGAGGAGAACCTCCATGTATGGTAGCCAAAGTGGTCCACGAGTACCAAAGAGCTGTCCACCAGGATTTCTAGGTCGCTATACCGTCCAGAAGGGCGATTCCATGTTCTCGATTGCCCAACGCTTCGGTGTGTCACTGGATGCATTAATCGCCGCCAATCCGCACATTACCAATCCCAAGTTAATCTTTCCTGGGGATATTTTGTGTGTACCCCTGAAGGGAACGCATCCCCCGCCGCCACCGCCACCTCCGCCACCCCCACCACCAAGGGATAACTGTTGCCCTTGCCCCATCACCCTAGGAGATTTCTTGGGTCGCACTGTCGAAGTTGTTACATCTTGCGGGACTCTCACTGGAGAATTGACCTTTGTAGGTGATCACTCCATTATCCTGCAAGATCGCAAGACTACGACCACAGTTATGTGCCAAGAAATCTGCTTTGTTCGTATCCAAAGACATAGGGGGAATACCAATGGCGCGTAATTGTTGCTTATGTCCAGAAGGATTGGCCATGTTCTTGGATCGACGGGTCGTGGTGCAAACAAAGTGTGGAGAAGTCAAGGGCATTCTCCGCGCCTTTGGTGAGACGTTCCTAGAAGTCGAAGAAGAAGGTTACAAGCTCGAGCTTACGGTCATTCAATGCTCCCAAGTCTGTTTCGTCCGCCTACTGGGCTAAATCGCCCTCGGGACAGACCCATTTTGCCACCCGATTTGGTGTAAAGAGGCTGTTTCTTCCTGGAAACTCCAGACGAACGGCCTCTTTTCACTTTCATCATGAAACCTTAGGAATGAACCCCACTTAAGCCTGCCTCATGTCTCATACAATATACTTAATCTCGGAGCGAGGAAAGGCCTTGCCGATTTCCTCCTCGAAAAAAACTTTGATTTCCGCCATGGTCTCCTTGGGATACACCCACTTCCCATAGCCAAATTGACCATACTTGTACTGGCGCTCCTCTTCATCCATGGGGAGTGTACTATTTGGAAACACCTGCTCGATGTTTGACTTGGCTTTCTTGGTAAAGCGATGGGTAATCAGCTCGAAGCTGGGGTTCGATCCAGTGGCGACCTGGCTGGCTAGTTCCTGGATGACCTCCCTGTACTCTTCCTTCCAGTTATCATAGGTAATGATGGGAGCGATCAGAAAACCGAGGGGGTACTTGGCTTCAGAGGTTTTTCTCGCAGCCTCAATACGTTCTTCTAGGGACGCTGTCCCCTTCTCATATTGACCAATGATCGTCTGGGTATTGAGGGAAAAACGGATCTCTGTGTGCCTATGATGGGGAACTTGCAGAAGAGAATCGATATCAGCGAACTTGGTTACAAAACGAAAGCGGCCAAGCTCGGTTTGGGCAAAGAACTCAATTGCGCGTTGGAGGGCTCCTGTTAGGTATTCCGTTGGGACAGGGTCTGACGTGGCGGCGCCTTCAAAAATGGTGATATTTGGTGCCCGCTCATCAATGTACTGCTGGGCTTGTTGAAGGATTTCCTCGATGTTTACATAGACGCGGATCACCGGTTTAGGTCCAAGGGTTGTCTGTAGATAGCAGTATTCGCAGAAACCCGGACAGCTCGTGGCGAGGGGCAACTGGTAATGGGCTGAAGGCTTGCAGGAGGAGAACTTAAGGGTTCGCCTGACACCAATGACCAAGCTTTGCTTGGCTTGGACATATTTTTCTTTCGGAGTCTTGCCAGGAATCCCAGTAACCCGATTATGAGACGGGGTGGTTTGAATCTCGATACCAAGTTCTTGGAAATGACTGTACAGCTTCTTTCCCACGGGGTATTCTAAGGCGGCTGGTTCAAAGATGGCTCGCCCAGGAATGAAACGCTTCATAGAATCACCTGGTCCTCAGTGAAGGTCACCCTCCTTGGTCGGATTTCGTCTAGTATTTCCCAAAGATCACAGAGCATACCCAAGTGCACTGGGGACTGTCCGCGATCAGTTTAGCGACTTCCGAGTTCTGGGTTGACCACTAGCACCGACGCCCCAAACTCCCAAGAGAACGACTGCGGCACCGAGTAGCTGAACAGGGGCCAAGCTCTCACCCCGAAAGAAGAATCCTGCCAGAATCGAGACCACCGGTGTTACATTAATAAAGACAGCTGACTTAGAAGGGGTGAGGCGGGAGAGGGCATAGTTCATACAGAAAAACGCACCAACTGAAGAGAGAATACCCAGATATACGATTGCAATGGTCGTATCCGAGCTCAGCACAGCTGAAAAGTAGTAATGAATCTGGCCTACCCTTGCATATTGCCAGATTCCGATAGAGTTGAAGAAAAGAGCGCCAACCCACATCATCATGTAGGTCACCTCCACGGGAGACGATCGAGCGGAAGCCTTCTTGGAGAAGATTTGATACAATGCACCCGCTAAAACCGCACCGAGTAGAGCTAGAATACCAGTGGCTTGACCCGAGCCTCCTTCTAGTCTAGGCAGCGTAAGCAGAATAACACCTACCACGGAGAGTAAAATGGATAACCACTGCCAAAGGGAAAGTTTCTCCTTCAAAATGTAAACAGATAAGGCTGCAACCACCACTGGGATCAGGGCAATTACTATACCTGACTCTGAGGCGGAAGTACGTTCCACACCGATTGTCTCGAAAATGAAATAGAGAATGGGCTGGAAAAGAGCCACTGAGAGAAGGCCCTTCAGCTTGTTATGGGTAATCTCCACTTTGATCACCTTAGCAAGTTTCAGAGCGCTCATGAAAAGGGCGGCAACTAGAAATCTGGAACCGAGAAGCTGAAACATATCCAGACTGTCTAAGGCCGCTTTTGTGAATAAGAAGGAAAAACCAAAAATCACTGCCGCGGTAGCTGAAGCTATGTAGGGCCAGCTACTCCTACTTTGTACGTCCATAGAGTCGTCAACCTTTCCTAATTCCTGATTTCCGCAATGGTCCAATCGATGTGGGATCGTACCTTCTTTACCTCGTTCCACTTCCACTCCTCTAAGAAGCGTAGAACACCGATATTCTTGCTAGCGGCCATCTTCTCAAGCAAAAGGAGGATGACTTCCCGATTCGTTTCCCTCAAGCGGTCGATTAAGGCCGAGACCTCCTCCGTCTCTGTGGTGTGGAGAATCAACTGATGGAGTTCCTCGGCGTAGATGGGTTTGTAGTGGTCCCAACCTTCTGAGGTAAAGACGATCAAAGGCAAACGTCCATGATAGTCCCAGGTAAGATAGTGGGCATCAATGGTCCAGTCAATCAGTTTCGTGATCTCAGCCAGTGTACGCTGGCGAAAACAGCCGTAGACAGGGCAGGCGTTCAACCCATAACCCAGTACTTTTTTGTCTCGGGAGCCTTTCAGGATCTTGGCCAGCATGTC
>JAAZLY010000288.1 GCA_012799115.1 Bacillota bacterium | reverse complement strand
CTCTGCCTTGGCGTACTCCTGATGGGAAATCTGGGCAGCCCATTCCAATCGCTCTTTCGGTCCCCGATTGATGAAGGGCCGATACTTATTGATCCACCCTCCATAGCTTTGCCAAACTTCATAACCTTGGACATACCGAAAAACCTCAACCCACGACTCCAGCCCATCGCTCGCAACGTCTACTTCCTTAGACTGTTCTAGATTCCTACAGACCTGATCTACCACTGGCATAAGTGCATCTCTTACTTCGGGGTCAACGGTATCGAAACAATCTCTAGCAATGTACAAACGTTTAAACTCTACCTCCCGTTTGTCCTCACCGAGCAACACTTCCGATATCTTGACGAATACATCCACATCTTTAGCCACATAGCCTAAGACATCCATGCTTGCACAATAGGGCGCCTCACCATCATTGGCCACCCTTTCATAGGTAGGCCTCATGCCAAAGACACCATTATAGGCGGCAGGAACGCGTACCGAACCGAGGCAATCACTACCAATGGCAAAGTCCACAAGACCACCCGCTGTTGCAGCTGCCGTGCCACTGGATGATCCCCCTGCATAGCGCCTTACATCATGGGGATTCAGCGGTGAACCATAATGCCAGTTCTCCCCGCTAATACTAAAGCAAAGTTCGTCACATACTGTCTTCCCCACTAGATCAGCTCCACTTTCCAGTAGTTTGGTAATGGCACTGGCAGTAAATGTATCTGGTTCGTGGGTCTCCAGCCACTTGGGATGCCCATTGGCATATGTGCTTCCCTGAATAGCAAAAACATCCTTGGCAGCAAAGGTCAGATTCGCGAGTTTGCCCTTCCCCGAACCTTCTAGGGCTATGTGGTTTTCGCGCACAAAGGATTGCAGTGGATCGTAAGGTGGCGTTGCTGCTACAGATAGGCGTTCGTTGTTTAATAGCGTGTTTTCACTCATGACAACCCTCCATCTGTCCATCTCCAATGATGAGCATTGGTGTGAGAACGAGTCTCACACCAATGCGTGTAGTACCTCTTAGAAGAATACGTTGTAGAGCGTCGACAGTCCTAAGCCAAGTGTGACCAGGACGGAGATCACTCCCAAGACATTTTGGAAGGTGGTATTCTTGTACTCACCCAACTTCTTGTTGTTCGCTGCAATAACAAAGAGAGCTGTGATAAGTGGTAAGAATACGCCACTGGTAGCTTGAGCGAACAGGATGATCTGAGTTGGTCTGGCCCCAAACATGGCAAAGGCGGTTCCAATAACAACAGCAATCCCTGCTACGATCTTGAGACGAACATCGTTTTCGCGATCCCACTTGAAGAGCTTTCCGAAAATCACGCCTGTCATATAGGGCGTAGCAATGGCTGAAGAGAGTCCGGCCAGAACGAGTCCTGTAGAACCGAAAATCCGTGCCCAGCTACCTAGAACGGGTTCAAGGGCCTTGGAGTAGACCACAGGACTATTCACTATGGTACCCGAACCAAACAACACGGCAGATGTGGTAATGATCACGGCCAGGGTCATGGCAACACCTAGGGATACATTGAGCTTGGTGTCGAAATAGGAGTCTTCCAAGTCCGACTTATTCGACCACTTGTCTGCACTCGCGATGGAGTGGAAAACGAGGTTAATTCCAATAATCGTAGTTCCGATTAGAGCAACTGTCGTAACGAGCGATCCAGACGGAACCGAAGGAATCAAAAGCCCCTTTATGACGTCTAGAACGTTTGGACCTACCACAATGGAGGTGATCACAAAAACGATTCCCATGGCCGCTACGAAGAACTTCATTAGGATCTCAATGAACTTTGGTGTAGATCTAAGAATCGCCCCGAGGGAAACCAGACCCATTAGCAGCGCGGAAAGCCAGGTTGGAAGACCGAAAATGTCGGCAAATCCGGAGGTTGCTCCGATGAGGTTCCCAGCTTCAAATCCAAGGGCCGTTAACCCGATAACCAGCGCCAGGAGGCCAAGGATAAACCCGCGCCATACATTGCTGTTTGGAGCAAGCTCCACTGAGGCATCGATGATATTCTTCCGTCCGATGATGGCCAATCTCGACGCCATGTTCATGATAATGATCAGCGAGATACCCGAGAAAACGACAGACCAAAGTAAGGCATAACCGAAATTTACGCCTGCTG
>JAAZLY010000287.1 GCA_012799115.1 Bacillota bacterium | reverse complement strand
TGTTGGCATTGCCCGCGCTCTCGCGAGCGAACCACAACTCTTGCTTTGCGATGAGGCCACCTCTGCCCTGGATCCTGAGACCACCAGGTCAGTCCTTCATCTCCTCAGAACCATTAACGAACGTCTGAAGCTGACCATCGTCTTGATCACCCATGAGATGGAAGTCATCCAGAATATCTGTGACAATGTTGCGGTTCTAGAGGATGGCGTACTGCAAGAAGTAGGACCTGTCATTGATGTGTTTACTCGACCAACCTCCCCTGCTACCCAACGTATGCTGAGAGGTTTCTTGGATTATCCCAAGGAGCAGCTTGCTCATCTAGAGGAGTCAGACCACACCCTGCTCCAGCTGACGTTTATTGACAGCAAGGCACACGAACCCGTGATGTCACGTCTGGTTAAGACTTGCCAAGTTGATGTCAACATTCTCTACGGCCGCTTAGATAAGATGAAAAACACACCCTTTGGTATGCTCTTGGTGGAACTGAGGGGTAGTGACGAGCAAGTTGCTCAGGCCATTGGGTTTCTTAAAGAAAACCATGTGGAAGTGGAAGTGATCAAACAATGATGAGTCAAGTACTTATATCGCTGCTTTGGAACGCGACCCTCGAAACTCTAAACATGGTTACCTTGGGTACGGTCTTGGCAACCCTCCTAGGATTACCCCTAGGAATCATTCTGAATACAACCGGACCCGATCAGATACTCGAGCAACCCCTTGTGCATCGTCTCTGTGGGGGATTCGTGAATATTGGTCGTTCCATACCTTTTATCATTTTGATGGTAGCCATTATTCCCTTTACACGCTTCGTAGTGGGCACCTCCATAGGCACGGTAGCTGCCATTGTGCCCTTAACAGTAGCTGCTATTCCCTTTGTCGCCCGCCTCGTCGATGGCGCTCTTAAAGAGGTGGATGCAGGAGTGATCGAGGCTGCAGAGAGTATGGGGGCAACGCCCCCACAGATCATATACAAAGTGATGATCCCCGAAGCGCTACCAGCCATTGTCTTGGCCATTACCTTGACTGCCGTTAATCTAGTTGGATACTCTGCTATGGCAGGCTCCATCGGAGGAGGCGGTCTGGGAGACCTGGCCATCCGCTACGGCTATCAGCGTTTTCGCGGTGACATTATGTTGGCAACAGTCGTTATTCTTGTAGTGTTAGTTCAAGGCATTCAGATGCTGGGCGATGCCATCGCCCGCAGACTCTACCACAGAAACTAAAGGAGGAAGAAAGATGAAAAAAGTCGTAGTGATTGCTCTTGTGTTGTCTGTCGTTTGCTTTGGTGGTCTAGCTAGTGCCGAATCTGTCCTTAAGGTGGGGGCAACTCCTGTGCCCCATGCTGAGATCTTGGAGATCCTTGTACCTCTCTTAGCCCAGGAAGGAATTTCCCTGGAAATCGTGGAGTTTACCGACTATGTACGGCCTAATCTCGCCCTACAAGAGGGTGAGTTGGATGCAAACTTCTTTCAACATAGTCCCTATCTAGAATCCTTTAACCAAGACGCAGGAACCAATCTCGTTGTCTTGGTCGGTGTGCATGTCGAAC
>JAAZLY010000286.1 GCA_012799115.1 Bacillota bacterium | reverse complement strand
ATTTGGCCTTTGTGGAGATGAGAAAGGAGAGAACTATGAAGACTGCAGTGGAAAGAGCGTTAGAACTTAAGAATCTTGCGGTTGTTGGTTTGAGCAAAGACCCGACTAAGGCAGCGCATACGGTTCCGCGTTATCTGCAACAACATGGTTATACGATCCATCCCGTCAATCCCTTTGGTGGCGAAGAGCTACTTGGAGAAAAGGTATATGATATGACCAGTGAAGTTGAGGGTACCGTTGACCTTGTTGTCGTCTTTAGGCCATCAGCTGAGGTCTTGCCTGTGATCGAGGATGCTCTTAAACGCGATGACCTTAAGGGAATTTGGTTGCAGGAGGGGATTACCAGCTCAGAGGCTGAGAAGCTAGCTGCAGAGCGAGGGTTAATCTTTGTCCAGGATAAGTGCATGTTTAAGGAACACCGGAGGCTATCCCGGTAGAGGTGATTGTGTGGATTGGAAGGCACGAGTGAGTGCAGAGATTGAAGACAAACGAAACATTCTAGAGGAGCTTGCCTTGGCCATTGGAGAGCACCCTGAATTGGGCTTTGCAGAAGTCAAGGCAGCACGCCTCTTGACGAAAGTACTCGAGGAAAGTGGTTATCACGTAACTCGGGGTATTGCAGGTCTTGAGACCGCCTTTCTCGGAGTCTGTGGTCATGGTCAGCCGAATATCGCTTTGCTTTGCGAGTATGATGCGCTACCGGAGCTTGGTCATGCCTGCGGCCATAACTTAATCGCAATGGCGAGTGTAGGCGCGGCCCTGGGGCTCTCTCCGTTCTTGAGCGAAATTGGTGGAACGATTTCCGTGTTTGGGACTCCTGCTGAGGAGACTGGAAGCGGAAAGGTGATCTTGGTAGAGGCTGGATTCTTTGAACAGGTGGATGCGGCGATGATGTTTCATCCGTCGAACCAGAACCTACTGATGGCCACAGGCAATGCACTGGACGCCTATGAGTTTCACTTCAAGGGTAAGGCAGCCCACGCAGCAGATTCGCCAGAAGAGGGGATCAATGCCCTAGATGGCGTGCTTGCTCTCTTCCAGGGTGTGAATGCTCTCAGGGAGCATGTGGCTGAAGGTGTGCGTATTCATGGAATCATCACAGAAGGAGGGACGGCAGCTAATATCGTACCTGAACGAGCTGTCGCTCGCTTCTATATTCGCGCGCCTGAGCGGGAATTATTGAACAGGATTACAGAGAAGGTACTAAATGTGGCGAAGGGTGCAGCGTTGATGACTGGAACCGCTGTGGAGTGGAATGAGTTTGAGTTGGGTACGGATGATCTAAGACCAAGTCATCCTATTGCCTTAGCTTTCGGTGCGAATCTGCAGAGGCTTGGGGTTACGGATATTGAGGAATTTGCCATTGGGAGAGGATCCTCCGATATGGGTAATGTGTCGAGGGTTGTTCCCTCCATTCATCCGTATTTGAGTATTGGAGATGATTTGATCGCCCATACGTCTGAGTTCGCTAAGGCAAGTTTGGGTGAAAAGGGACTCCAAGTTGGCATTATAGCAGCTCAAGCCTTGGCCTTTACAGCCATTGATCTGCTGACGGATCCCGGTTTACTCAAAGCGGCGAAGGAAGAACAGATCGCGTGTAAGGGGTCTGAGAGACGATGAAGCAGGTGACAACAACCCTATTGTCTGTGCTGTGCCTTCTAGTCCTTTTAGGGGTCGTGGTGCCAGCGAACTCATTAGGGTCGCCCATTGTCTGTGAGGATCACTTAACGT
>JAAZLY010000285.1 GCA_012799115.1 Bacillota bacterium | reverse complement strand
GTGGTAGGCTGCAAGAAAGTCCTTAAAATGATCGAATCCACCCATATTCTCCACCGGTGCCCCTTCCTCGCCAGCAAGCAAAAGAGGATACTCCAGGGCATAATCCTCCAAAACGCCTTCAACGCTTACGACGATCTCCCAGTTATCCGCGAAGTCATAGACATATTCGAAGGTGCCATCTACTTGAACGTAGGGTGCGATCGCTAGTTCAGAAGGCCTGCGCACCTCCGTGCGTAGCTTTTCCAGTTGCTCCCTAGCAAAGGGTGTATTTAAGGCACCGAGAGTCTTTTCGATTTGCTCCTTGTTCTCCAGATACTCCTGATACACCTCCAAGGCTTCCGGATCGGTGGTTACTTTCAATGTATGATCGGGAAGATGAAACATGTACAAATGTTGATCCTTAAAATCTAGAACCCTTTGGATCACGCGGTGCAAGCCCTGAAAGCTCATGCTCGCGGAGATTAGGACTCTGCGCCAGATCAGGGGCTCGGAGTCCTTTATTTCTATTTTAACCTGATACACCTTCATCTTTCTCCCCCAAGCTTATCTCTTCAATGTAGTCATGAGCTTCCTTTAGACTCTGCCCCGTCGTTTTACGATATAAGCGGATGGCTTCAATCTTCTTTCCCTGTTTCAACAAAACACCCAACTCTGTCTTCAGACCTTCCAACATAGAGTCGTGGACACCAAGGTGCTTGCTGATCGTCCGTAATGTCTGGTTCGCCTGTTCAACCCGCTGGCTTAGCTGGTTGATGGCCACTAGAATACTCAACACGGCACTTATTGCCACAATGGCGATAATTATCGTAGCCATAACTCGCCTCCCTTTCGGTTTCCTGTTTTTTCTCCCTTGGGTACCCATAATCCTTCTTAACATCACCAGTTATGGGCAGGAATGCCTTTCACAGATAGAGAACCATGCCTGTAGGAGGGATAAAATGAAGCTTGTTTCATGGAATGTTAATGGATTAAGAGCGGCTGTAAATAAGGGCTTTATGGATTTCTTTCATGACATAGATAGCGATTTTTTCTGCGTCCAGGAGACGAAGATGCAGGAAGGACAACTTGAACTAGAGTTGCCAGGTTATGAGCAATATTGGAATAGTGCCGTCAAGAAGGGATATTCGGGTACGGCCATTTTCACAAAGCATAGACCACTATCGGTTTTCTATGGGCTTGGTATCGAGGAACATGACCAGGAAGGGCGACTCATTACATTGGAGTATGATTCCTTTTTCCTGACCACATGCTACACGCCAAATTCCCAGAGGGGGTTAGCACGCCTAGACTACCGGATGACCTGGGAAGATGACTTTCGTGCGTTCTTAGGGGATCTCGCTGAGCAAAAGCCTGTCATCGTCTGCGGAGATCTCAACGTAGCTCATAAGGAAATTGATTTGAAGAACCCCTCGACCAATCGCAAGAATGCTGGATTTACCGATGAGGAACGCAACAAGTTCTCTGATCTTCTAGACTCTGGTTTTATTGACACCTACCGGCATTTCTACCCTGACAAGACGGATGCCTATACCTGGTGGTCTTACTTCTCCAATGCCAGAGAGCGCAATATTGGCTGGAGAATTGACTATTTCCTTGTATCCGAAGGCATGCAAGACCAGCTCATTGACGCCCGCATTCATGATCAAATTTTCGGAAGCGATCATTGCCCCGTAGAGCTTGAGATCGAAATTTAACATTTAACTTTGAACCCAACCGGACACTTCAACGACTAAGTAAGTGAAAGGGCTGAGGGAGATGACATTTGGGGAGCTCTATGAAGAGTATGCAAGCGTGGTCTATGGCTATTTGATGTTTAAGTTGAGGGAAAGTTCGCTTGCGGAAGACGTTCTGCAGGAGACATTCCTGGCTGTTCATCAAAGCATACACAGGCTCCCTGAAGTCGTATCGCCAAAAGCTTGGATACTCTCGATTGCACACAACAAAATGGTCGACGCACTCCGAAAAAGGACTGCGGTAGAGACCGTGCCTGTGGAGACTATTCCTGATGGGAGCTATGAAACTGCGTCAAACTTAGTTTTTGCAGAAGCCATGACCCAGCTCGCAGAAACCGAACGTACCATCATTTATGGTTTATACGCCGAGGGATTGACATGCAGCGAGTTAGGACAGATTCTAGATATTCCCGAAGGAACAGTGAAGAGTAAGGCCCACTATGCACGAAAGAAACTATACCAATGGCTACAGGAGGGAACTTGATGAGAGTCGAACACGAAGACCTATCCGCTCTAGCCTACGGTCTGGTTCAGAATACTTTGCCAGACGTGCAAAAGCGTAGAGCGCAGCAACTCGTCATGGACAGTCCCGAGTTTTTGGAGGCTCTGAAGCTGGAAGTTGCCCTGAAGAGTGAAGTGAAATCACTGAAAAAAGCCCTCCCAAAATCTGTAGAACTGCGCGTCTATGGAAATCTTACAGTCCATTGCCATCAACTACTCTACAAGAGTGTGCTCCAAGCCATACTTAAGGCGACTTTACCCAGCATCACAAGGCCCATTTTTGGATTACTCGAAAGGAGTGTTTGTGCGAATGAGTTACCCTGATTATTCAACAAAAGAGATCGGTGAAATGCTCGATATGATGTCCAGCAAACTCCCAGCATTGCTCAAGGAAGTATTTCAAATCCTCTACTCTGAAGAGGGAGCGGCAACAATGAGCAAGGCCATAGCCACCTTCTACAAGAACCTGTTAGATACAGGTATGAACAAGGATGACGCCATGCTCCTAACCCAGGAGTACATGGCAACGCTTAAATCAATGACCTCGCAATTTGGAAACTCGTAAACATGCTGTCAGTTGTCATGGGTGCCTGCAAAACAATCGGGAAGTTAGGCATTATGGCCCCTGAACTGCTTCACAAGCGTAGGAAGGCACTGCGCAGTTTCCAAGCCGAGCTCTATGCTCAAGGAGTAGATCGAGAAGCGGTCGAAGCTTTGACTGCTACGTATAAAGAGTTGGGAGACATAAGAAACTGGAGATAGTGCAAAAAAGCAGCTCGTACCTGAGCTGCTTTTTTGTATCCAAAACGAGCAGCTTGACAATTCCTTAGTGCACAGGTAATATTAGCAAGAGAACAAGTTCACAAACAGG
>JAAZLY010000284.1 GCA_012799115.1 Bacillota bacterium | reverse complement strand
GGCAGATTTTCCCGGAAGCGCCCCTCAAGTACATGCCCCCTACTAAGCATATGACCGGAGACATCTTTATGGGCCATGTGCAAAATGCCATGTTTAACCTGGCCTCTGTGATGACGGGCCAGAGTATTCATCTGCTGGGCATGCTTACTGAGGCTATTCATACGCCGCACCTAAGTGATCGCTCTTTGAGCCTAGAAAACGCCAACTACGTGATGGAAAATGCCCGTGACCTAGCCAAGGAGATCTCCTTCAAACCCGATGGTCTGATTCAAAGACGTTCTGAGGCCATCGTCGATCAAGTCGTGGACTTTCTCGCAGAGATTGAAGTAAAGGGTCTCAAGACAGCGATTAGCGAAGGGTATTTTGCGGATATTCGTCGTAGCAAAGACGGTGGCAAGGGCGGGGATGGCGTCATTCTTAAAGCCAGTGACTACGTCAACCCTGTGATGGATCGAATGCAGCGGGAGCTAGGCGTTAGTCCCAGTTGTGAGAGGGGGGAAACGAGATGAGTTCCAACGATAGGATGATTAAGCCCTATGGGGATTCCTGGGGCGATGGCCAGGTTCAACTCAGCTTTACACTACCTATACCAGCTGGACCCAAAGCCCTTGAAGCGGCAAAACGTTTCGCAGCCCAAATGGGTTTGCAGGGTGTGCAGGTCACGCACATGAAGGATCTTTATGGTTTCAGCCACTTTATTTTGTATGGTAGTAGCGAGTATAGCATTGATCTGGAGCAAATTGCCATTAACGAAGATGCAGATGAGGCAATGAGTTTCGATGAAGTTAACTCCTTTATCGAGGCTGAAATCGGCCGCAAGATTGTGGTGGTGGGGGCTTGCACAGGAACAGATGCACATACCGTGGGTCTCGATGCCATCATGAACATGAAGGGCTATGATGGCGACTATGGCCTAGAACGTTATCCCATGATCGAAGCACATAATCTCGGAAGTCAGGTTCCCAATGAGATCCTCTTGCAGAAGGCCAGAGAGTTGAAGGCCGATGCGATACTCGTTTCTCAGGTGGTGACCCAAAAAAACGTCCATATACAAAATCTGACCGAACTTGTTGAAATGGCTGAAGCGGAGGGGCTTCGTCAAAGCCTGAACATGGTTGTGGGCGGGCCTCGCATTGACAGAGCCCTTGCCACAGAGCTGGGTTTTGACGCAGGATTTGGCCCGGGCACAACGGCCCGTCATGTTAGCACGTTCTTGGCCCGAGAACTAGTTCGGAAGCTCTAAGGAGGGAGAAAGAGAATGAAGAGTGTGATTCGTATCAGAGTGAGCGCGGCCCAAGCTCATTACGGAGGTCAGTTGGTGGATGGTGCCTTTGTCTTGCAGCTGTTTGGTGATTGCGCCACAGAGCTCTTAATTCGGCATGATGGTGATGAAGGCTTGTTCTTGACCTATAGTGATGTCCAGTTCAAGGCACCTGTGTATGCCGGAGACTATATCGAGGCTGTAGGGACAATTACAGAGGTGGGCAATACGTCCAGAAAAATGGAGTTTGTGGCCACGAAGCACATTACACGTCCGCAAGACGTTGATGTGGCGCCCTCAGCCATGGACGTCTTGGATGAGCCAATTGTTGTAGCAACTGCCAAGGGCGTGTGTGTGGTACCCAAGGACAAACAAAGAAGGGGGTGAGCTATATGTCGAAATTGATTATTACAGCGGCCCTAACTGGGGCAGAGGTGACCAGAGAGCAGCAACCTAACCTTCCCATTGCTCCTGATGAAATCGGTAGTGCAGCCCTTGAGGTCTACCAAGCTGGAGCCTCGATTGTCCATGTGCATGCTAGAACCGCAGATGGCAGCCCAACACAGGACAAGGAAATCTACAGAGAGATCCAAAGCGAGATCGCACGGAAGTGTCCTGTTATCTTTCAGCCATCAACGGGCGGAGCAACCTGGCATACAGCAGAGGAACGTCTGCAGCCCGTGGAGTTAAATCCCGAAATGGCGACCTTGTCTACAGGGACCTGCAACTTTGGTCGAGATGTGTTTTCTAATCCCCAGGACTTCTATGAACAAGCTGCCCGCATGATGCAACAAAGGGGGGTAAAGCCTGAGATTGAAGTATTTGAAGCCGGAATGATTGATAATGCTCTGCGTCTCTTGAAAGATGGATTCTTACAGGCACCCCTTCACTTTAATTTCGTCCTGGGTGTGCCAGGAGCGATGTCGGCCTCTGTAAGGAATTTGAGCTTCTTGGTGGATCAAATTCCCCCCGATAGTACCTGGACGGTATCGGGCATTGGACGTCACGAAACAGCCCTAGCCATGGTTGCCATGGTCATGGGAGGCCATATCAGGGTTGGGTTTGAGGACAATATCTATCTTTACCGGGGTCAGGTAGCACAGAGCAATGCCCAATTGGTGGCGAGGATTGTGCGGATTGCAAAAGAATTTGGGCGTGAAGTGGCATCGCCAGACGAAGCCAGGGAAATTCTGGGTCTGAAGGCTCGGGTGACTTAGGAAGGAGGATGAAGCGTTGACAAAGATTTTATCGCAGAAAGAGGCGGTGGCAAGGATCACAGGCGGAAGTAGAGTCATGATCGGAGGATTTATGACCTGTGGTACGCCTGTAAACCTCGTAAGGGAGCTAGCACAGGGAGGTACCAAAAACTTGACCGTCATCTGTAATGATACCGGCCTACAAGGTGATGGCATTGGACTTTTGATTTCGGCTGACGCCGTTGAGAACCTAATTGTGAGCCATATTGGCACCAATCCCGAAACGGGACAGAAGATGATTGCTGGAGAAATTCAAGTGGAGTTGGTCCCCCAGGGAACATTGGCGGAGCGAATTCGCTGCGCGGGCGCTGGTTTGGGCGGGGTCTTGACTCCGACCGGCGTTGGTACGGTTGTAGCCGAAGGTAAGGAAGAGCTAGAGGTGGACGGAAAGAGATACCTCCTGGAAAAACCGCTGCATGCTGATTTTGCTCTGATAAAAGCATGGAAGGCAGATCGCAAAGGAAATCTGATCTATCGTCGTAGCACTCGCAACTTTAATCCCATCATGGCCATGGCCGCAGACTGCGTTATCGCCGAGGTAGAAGAGATTGTGGAAGTAGGAGAGATTGATCCGGATGATGTGGTTACACCCGGCATTTTCGTGGACTTCTTAGTAAGGGGGGCGAACTGTAATGGATAGCAAGCAAAAAAGGGCATTGATTGCTCGCCGCATCGCCCAGGAGTTAGCCGATGGTGATGTTGTTAACCTAGGTATCGGACTTCCTACAATGGTTAGTAATTTTATTCCCCCAGGGGTCAACATCACTCTCCAATCCGAGAATGGCTTCGTGGGACTTGGCCCAACTCCACCTCCAGGTGAAGAAGATCCCTGTCTAGTCAATGCAGGGGGCCAACCAGTGACGATTTTGCCTGGCGGAGCTTTTTTTGATAGTGTCGATTCTTTCGCCATTATTCGTGGGGGTCATGTTGATGTCACCGTGCTTGGGGCTCTAGAAGTAGATTCCCAGGGGAATCTGGCCAACTGGATGGTTCCAGGAAAGATGGTGCCAGGCATGGGCGGTGCTATGGACTTAGTTGTAGGGGCCAAAAGGGTAATCGTTGCAACACTGCATCTGACGAAGGATGGCCAATCTAAGTTACTAAAGAAGTGTCGTCTACCTTTGACGGCTGCGGGGGAGGTCAACATGGTAGTGACCGACCTTGGCGTCTTTGCAATTGAAGACGGTAGCATGATCTTGCTCGAGAAAAACCCAGAGTTCAGTGTAGAGGAGATTAAGGCCGCTACAGAAGCTGAACTGATCATATCGCCTGAACTAAAGGACATGGATGTGACCGGACTCTAGGAAGACATTGCAGGTGGAGGAGGTTTTGGCTTTGGGTAATCAACCTTGGCAGATGTGGGGTGCCAGTGAAGAAAATTGGCATGATTGGCATTGGCAAGTTAGAAATCGCGTGCAAAGTGTAGAAGAGCTCGATAAGATCCTGACCCTAACGGACGAAGAGAAATCGGATATCGGCAAGGTTCTAGAAATCTTTCGAATGGGAATCACCCCTTATTATGCTTCGTTAATGGATCCTGACGATCCTAGTTGTCCTGTGCGGAAGCAAGCGGTTCCCACGATTTCCGAAACGATGGCAGGCATAGCAGACATGCAAGATCCCCTAGATGAGGTGGCAGACTCGCCAGTACCCGGTTTAACGCACCGCTATCCTGATCGTGTGCTCTTTTTGATCACGGACCAGTGTTCCATGTACTGCCGTCACTGCACGAGGCGGCGTTTTGCAGGTCAAAACGATGCCGGATTGGCTTGGGAATACATAGAAAAGGGTATTGAATATATCCGAAACACCCCCGCAGTACGGGATGTACTTCTTTCGGGCGGTGATGCCCTGCTCATGGCGGATCACAAACTTGAGGAGATCATCAAACGTCTGCGAGAGATTCCCCATGTGGATGTGATCCGCCTAGGCACTCGAACACCCGTTGTGATGCCCCAGAGAATTACGGACGACCTAGTCAACATGCTGAAGAAGTATCATCCAATTTGGTTGAATACGCATTTCAATCATCCGAAAGAAATTACCCCCGAGTCAACGGAGGCTTGTCTGAAACTCGTGGACGGCGGAATTCCAGTGGGTAACCAGACTGTCTTGCTCCGTGGTGTGAACGATAATCCACAGATTATGAAGGAGTTAGTCCTTAACTTGGTTCGCATTCGTGTTCGCCCTTACTACATTTATCAATGCGACTTATCCATGGGCATTGAGCACTTCCGCACGAAAGTATCGAAGGGGCTAGAGATTATGGAGGCGTTGCGTGGCCATATATCTGGCTATGCGGTTCCGACATATGTTGTAGATGTTCCAGGTGGTGGCGGAAAGACTCCGGTGATGCCGCAATACTTGATCAGTATGTCCCCCACAAAAGTGATCTTGCGTAACTACGAAGGCGTGATTGCGACCTATGCAGAACCGCAGTATATAGACGATGGTTGGGAGTCCAAGAACGGCACTGAGGAGATGTATACTGGTGTTGCGCAACTCCTCGAGTCTAAGGATAATCGATCCATCGAACCGGCTAACTTAGAACGAAGACGGCGTAACGCCAAGAAAAAATAGCGAATGAGGAGGCTAACAATGCAAGAAGTAGTGATTGTTAGAGCAGTTCGTACGGCTATCGGTAGTTTTGGAGGAACACTCAAAGATTTACCTGCAGCTGAATTAGGGTCCGTTGTCATCAAGGATATCTTGGAGAAGACGGGCATTCCTCCGGCAGAAATTGATGAGGTGATCCTGGGCAATGTGCTACAAGCTGGATTGGGGCAAAACCCCGCCAGGCAGGCGGCAATCCGGGCTGGGATTCCTGAACATGTACCTTCTTATACCGTCAATAAGGTTTGCGGTTCTGGCTTGAAAGCTGTCGGATTAGCTGCACAGGCGATTCGTGCTGGAGATGGCCAGCTGTATATTGTAGGTGGCATGGAGAATATGAGCCTAGCTCCTTATGTTGACCAGAAGGCCCGGTGGGGGGCGCGTATGGGTCACAGTGAGCTTGTAGACGTCATGATTAAGGATGGACTATGGTGTGCCTTTAACGATGTACACATGGGTATAACCGCAGAGAACATTGCAGAACGCTGGCAGATCAGCCGTGAGGAGCAGGATCAATTTGCTGCTCTGAGCCAGCAGAAATGTGAAGCAGCCCAGGCCGAACATCGCTTTGCTGCCGAAATTGTACCGGTGGTTATTCCTCAGCGTAAAGGTGATCCGATCTGTTTTGATAGGGACGAATATCCCCGGGCTGGTGTAACCGCCGAGGGCCTTGGGAAGTTGAGGCCGGCCTTTAAGAAGGATGGTACCGTTACAGCAGGAAATGCTTCAGGTATCAATGATGGTGCTGCAGCCCTTTTGATCATGTCAGTCGATAAGGCCATATCCCTTGGCCTG
>JAAZLY010000036.1 GCA_012799115.1 Bacillota bacterium | reverse complement strand
TCCATGTGGGAGAACATCAACATGCTTGATAATCATACGATCTGCATTAACCTTACGATCGTCACCTGTTTGGGCGAAGATCAAGACGGGCTCTGGAATCAATTCCAGGTTATATTCATTGACAATGACTTCAACCATGGTCAAATGCTGGGCACGGGCTACTGCATCCAAAATGGCTTGGGTTACACCATAGCGAATAGCGGTGTGGAGAGGCTTTCCTTGTTCGTCCACGATCTTGTCGACTGCTTCAGCCAAGGCGCGGAAGGATGTCAGTTCTTTGCCAGTGAGGAACGGAATAATGTGTTTCTCAATGGTAGGAATGTAGTCATCCGCTAAGAAGAGTGGATCCCTTCCCCCTGCACCTGAATACTGCACAGCGGCACAGTCACCGTAAGCCACTTGCCCATCTTCTAGGAGCAACTGAACCGATACACTCTCACCTGCTTGGCGAATCTTGGTAAAGCCAGGAGTAACGGGATCTCCGTCATACGTCAACCCGTTTTCCACATAGTCTCCTTTGCGAATGGCCTTTTGATCATCGAAATAAAAGCCGGTAAGTCCTTTGGATAAGATAACTTCTTTGATTCTCAATTTGCAGCACTCCTTATCTAATATGTCAATTCGAATAATGGTGTGTGTTGTTGCGCACCATACACATCTGTCTCTCCTAGATCGCCAGAGGGTCGAGGACGAACAATGGTGATCTTGACTGCGTGTGCCGGAGCAAAGTGAATAATCGATAACACCTTACTCTCCTCAATCTTGTACAAGGCGGCCACCTTCTCCTTTGTGATCGCATCTTTTACCTCATTGTAGACCTCTGCACTTGGAAACATTAAGTCAAAGGTTAGTTCATAGGGACCAGCATTCTTACTACGTATCACCAAAGCCACATCTTTTACATATCTCATAGACCGCTCCTCCCCATTTTTACTGGAAATAGGCTCTTAGGATCATCCACTTGGAGAAGGTGATAGATGCTGAACTTATAGACTGCTCCTGCAGACACGTCGGAAGGCGAATAGGGAAAAGCCAAGTTGCCGGCAGTCGCTTTGCGACCTGGATACCCATAGTGAAGCATCGTAGAGCGGGCAAAGCTACAGATGGTATCTGCAATCTCCTGCGTCGGGGCCACAGCCTCAATCACCAGCCCTAACTCGTGCCCGGGCGCTGGATGCGGTTCAAGTTCACCCATAACACCGTTCTTTCCATAGCAATGCACGTGCAGCTGATAATCCTTTAGGTCTTGGAAGTTGTCAGCTACCCGATCCTTTACACGCTCGATGATCTCATCAATTTGGCTAATCATGATGGGATCGCGAACACCAGCTATGCTGATTGTCCGATAACCCAGCAAACTTGCTCCTTCGAGCTTCAGGAAATAGCCGTCAGTTGGCACGAATTTGGTACCTGCGACCCTGACACGACCGCCTGGTAGCTGTTCAAAGGTTGTCCCATGAAGGTCTAGTGTTCCCCCTGGTCCAGGCAATGAATAGGGATCACTTTTCTCGTAGAGGGTATGGGCTGCCACCGATAGTCTGGTACATTCCCTCTCAGAGTTCAAGGTTTCGAGAATAAAGGAATCAGCCCCAATGGTACCCATGAGGCAATCACTGCCACTACCAGGGTTCGCTGCAATGGCTGCGCATTCCAGAATTTTCCCCATGTGAAGAGCAAGAGCCATATCAAAGCCCTTCAAGACAGGTAGAGCAGCGAAGACTGTGGGATCATAGGCGCGACCACTTACGATAATCTCCGCGCCCTTTTCGATGGCTTCCATAATTGGCTCGAGCCCCATCTGGGCAACAATATTCGTTGAGGCCAAGATATCCTCTTCAGTCAGTTCTGCGACAGGACCGAGGGGTTTCACTCTTCCATTTTTCAACTCTTGAAGGAGTATGTCCCGATCAATGTCACTGTAGATGACTGCGATTTGGGCTTCCTTTTTAAGTTCAACCAAGATCTCCTCAATAATTGCCAGATTCCAATCTACATGAGGCTTAGCACCACTGCCTCCAGCAGTACCGATAATGAGGGGAATCTTTCGTTGGAGAGCTGCATCAATCATATAACGCAAGTCCCTTTTTACTGCTGAACGTTGGGTGAATGACTCGCCAGAGCCCAGGTAATATGGCCCCGGATCCGTGGAGCCGGCATCAACGGCAATGACGTGGGGATTGCGTTCTAAGCCAGCTTGAAAGGAAGCTAGAGGAAAGCCGTAGCCCAAGATCGCAGTTGGCGATAAAACTCTTAGTTCAGTCAAACTCATCATCTCCTATCCTAACGAGGACGTCCAATCAGTCTCCCCTGCCCAATGGCGTAAATATCATCGATCACCATTTGGAAGTTCGGACTTCTGTCTTCGGCCCTACCTCTTTCGGCCAGTTTCGCCCGGTGGAAGTCTTGAATTTCTTTGGTAAAGGGTAAATTACCCCATGATAAGAAACGAACTGCTCCCTCGTTATCCCGAGCGGGCATGGTTCTACCTGCGTTAAACGAACTTGGTGCAAAAGGTACGTCAATCACTCCAGCAGCAAAGGCACGAATGGCACCTTTGGCCCAATCTCCCTCGCCTAACTCCAGGGTCTTATCTAGGATCAGGCGGGTCTCCTGCAAAATGACCTCCCTTTCTTCAGCCAAGAGAGGATTCTCAGGATAAACCTGGTCTGATAACATATTCAAGACCTGTTTGGTTGCTCGAATACCCTGCGCGTTTGCTTCCTTCGTGGGAATGCCCAGTGCTTCATGGGTTGTTTTGACAATCACCTTTGTAGCTTTGCCAAGGGCAGCCGTCATGCCACCTAACGAGATAACGCCAAAAGCCTTGGCTTCGTCAGCGGGGAAACCGCCCATCCATTGGTGGAAGACTGTAGTGATCTCCACATCAGTGAGATTCTCTGCACGGAGATACTCTTCGGCTAGGATCGTCAGTGTCTGTAGGGCTGCCACATCCTGGGTCAAGTTTCCGCACTGACCATATCCGAGCGTAATGTTCTTGACTCCCTGTTTTGCTGCTAGAATGGCCTCAATCACTGCTACACTATGAGAAATGCAGGGTGATACTAAAGTCCCTGTTAAAGGACCGAAGGGTTCTCGATTGATGGTCACACCCTGTTCTTCGTAAAAGCCAACCAGCCGATCGACGTATTGCCAATCACGAATGCTCTTCTCAAGGGGAACCCGTTTTGCGTAGGGTATGTTATAGGAGATCCCGCCGCCCTCATAGGCAGTAAAACCTGCAGCCAATGTTATCTCAGCCAAAAGACGGGCATCAGGTGTACCATGCCGGACTTGGACTGGTACAGAGAGAGACTCCACTAACCGACGACAATTCGCCACTCCATGGTTTACGGCAGGAAAGCCATTTAGAAGGGAACGCCCCTCCAATACGCTCTCTGCCAAACCCTTTTCGGCCTCTTCATAGCGGTTCTGCCGCGTGTAAGAGTCAATGGTTGTGGGTAGTAGGTCTGCACCTCCCTCGTCCTGCAGATAGAGCAAGAGTTCTTGATGACTGTTTAGTTCAGCCACGCCCGCTCTAGGCTGGGCGAGGGTTCTACCCTGTTCTTTAGCTTGAAGAAGGCGAATACCGAAGTTCAGTTCGCTAGGGAGCTCCTTATGAAAACGGATTCCGTCATCCAAGTCTACTTCCTGACCTGTGGGCCAACCGGCTAAGACCGCCTTACGTTCTTCCTGCAACTCATTCCAATCCAACTTGTCATGTCTAACTTCCGCCAACTACATGTCCCTCCTTGAAAGCTCGTGTTCGCCTAGAGAATTCTGCAAGACAGTCAAAGCTGTCTCTGGGTGCTCCTGGGCTAACAATCCCATAGCAGCCAAAATATAGTCACCATCCAAGAAATACTGCGGGCTTTCGGGCCTAAGTTCTAGGCTGGCCACTTCGGCTTGCTGAGCCCCCTCAAGCATGGTCAGTGGAGCATCACTGTTGATCAACACTCCACCAGTGCCAATCACTCTACTTACCTTAGAAAGGTCCTTACCATCTTGAATCCACACCAATCCCGAAGGCGTATAGAGTTCAGAAAGCTTGCCCACATGTCGTCCAACACCTAGTCTCACTGCCTGATACCCTAAGATCTGATCAAAGAATACCTCCTCGGCATTCGTAGGAAGGGTTTCAGGTTGATCATTTAACATACGAACTCTTTCTTCAACCCTCTCCTCGGACCAGCCAGTCGCCTCGGCCATCACGGGGACAGTCACCGCCTCCGTTAAGGAAACGACGCTGACCCGAACACCCAGATCGCCTTCTACGGTCCGCTTTGCATAAGGTTCTGGCAGTCCTCGTACGACAACTCCTGTCTTCGTAGGCATGCCATCGCCTAAGGAATGAACATCCGTTGTCGCACCTCCCACATCAACAATGACGAGGTCGCCCCACCCTTTTGTCACTGCGGTGCCTTCGCTCAACAATTGACCTGCGCGCAAAACAGCCGCTGGAGTAGGCATGAAGATACCATTAATCAAACGGCTGGCCTTGGTCAATCCCTTGGCATAGATGATTTTCTCCATAAACACTCTACGAATTGCCTCTCTGGCCGGTTCAACCTGAAGTTTCCCGATTTGAGGCATAACATTGGCAGCAATGGATGTGCTGAACGATTCGGGGAAGCATCGTGCAACCTCCTGGGCCACCGAACGATTGCCTGCAATAACTACTGGGACGGGCTCTGGTAGTGATGCGAGTACCTTGGCATTATGTAGAATGTTTTCGGTGTTGCCACCGTCTGTGCCACCAGCCAACAGAATGATATCAGGCCTTAGAGAAATAATCTCTTCTCGATCTTCTTCTGTGAGCTGAAAGGAGAATGTTTTCAGCACGCGAGCCCCTGCCCCTAAAGCTGCTTGTTTCGCAGCTTTCGCTGTAAGGTCTTCAACTAGACCAATCGCCACCATCCGAAGTCCACCAGCAGCACTCGAACAAGCCAATACTCGTGCAGGCTGCAGTACCCCCTTGGCCAAGTTCAGCCCTTCTAGAGCGTTTTGCAGGCCAACACTCACATCAGCAGGCGTTGTCGGCGCAGCCGAACGGGACTGAACGACCCGTTTCTCCATGTCAACGGCTGTTACTTTCGTGAATGTGCTCCCTATGTCCACTAAGACCATAACTTCATTCATGACTAAACCTCCGTTACATACCAAGATCGCTCTTCAAGGTTGGAATAAAGTCCTCTGGTAGCGTACTAGGAGGATAGACCCGGTCAAATCCCAATTGTTTAAACTTACTCTCCACTTCCGACCATTCTTGACTGCCCACAACCAAATATCCACCGATATACATTAAAATATCGCCGATGCCCGCTTCAATCAACGCTTCCCGTAGTCCCCTGACATCAATCTCTCCATGTCCGTAGAGGGACGACACCATGATTGCATCAGCGTTGGTTTCCAAAGCAGCTTCGACGAATTCTTTCTGTGATACCAAGACCCCTAGATTAACCACGGTAAATCCTGCTTCCTTAAAGGAGATCTCTAGGATCTTATTGCCAACTGCATGCACATCGGATCCGATGACTCCCAAGACAAGCGTTCTTGCTTCCATTTGTTCTCCCCACCCTCGCAAAAATGTGATAAACGTTTGTCAACAACTCCATAATAGGTTCTTTCTCTATGGGCAAAAAAAAACCTTCCCACGAAACTGATTGTTTCGCGGGAATTTCGTTAACCTGCCCCAGACCGGCCTCATAGACCATCCACTCGGCAAAGCTTCCATATCCTTTTGTGGGATTATTGACAAAAACATGCGTTACAGCCCCGACCAACATGCCATTTTGTAATATGGGACTTCCAGACATCCCTTGCACAATTCCACCTGTCTCCCGGAGCAGCCGCTCATCGGTTACCTCAATGACAAGACCCTTTTCTCCGGGCCTCGTTTGATTCACAACCTTAACGATCTCCACCGAAAAACGTTCAATCTGGTTTCCCTGTAAGACAGTATAGATCTCTGCGGGCCCAAGTTTTACTTGATGGGCAAACGCTACAGGTACAGGTTCTGCAAATGCACTGCGGGGAATCTCTTCGAGTCTACCGAAAATCCCAAAACTGGTATTAGAATCGATAATACCAATCACGTCCTGTTCTCCGTGGAAAAACCCCACCTTCTCTCCAGGACTACCTCTGCTGCCATAACGAATCCCATCAATGGTAGCCTCTACGATGCTTCCTTTGGAGATCGTGAGCGGTCGTCCCCGGCTGTCTGTTACCGTATGTCCTAGAGCTCCAAAACGCCCTGTATCACTGTCATAAAAGCTCATGGTCCCCACACCAGCAGCTGGATCCTCCAAGTACACTCCTATTCGATACGACGCGGCTTGTTGTCCCAGTGGGCGGGATAGGACCGGTTCGATCTCTAGTGTCAGCGTTCGGTCACTGCGTCGGACCACGAGCTCCAAGACCCTCTTGTGTTGAGCAAGGGAGTTGATCAGTTGGCTCACCTGTTCTGGTCGGCGCAATGGATGGCCTTCCACGGACAGAAGTACGTCACCGGGCTGTACCCCTGCATCCCGAGCTGGGAAGCGCTCTACTCCATCCATATCTGTAACCCCACCTAAGTCCGCGATCATCAATCCGTCTGCACTGAGTAGAACTCCAATGGACTGGCCCCCTGGAAAGACCCGAACTAGGGGAACCACATCAACGATTACTTCTGTTAATGGTAACCAACCAAACAAGTTTACCCTGTAGACACTGGTTCCCAGGTTCTCGGTATCAAAAAATCCATGTACCTCTAGTCCCGCCTGATCCAGAACCCTTAAGGGCGGTTTGAGATCAAGTCCTAGTTCCATCCCAGGAAATACCCTTAGCTCACTTGGAATCCCCACAGCAGAAACCCAGTATGGTGCTGTGGCCAAGATTAAGAAAGCGACGAAAAAAAGTGTCAGCCCCAATCGGAGCAAGACCTTCCTCACAAAGCTACCTACCCCCTCACATTTCGTTCATGGGTGTAGGTTGCCCAGTGCACCTGTCCTATATTGAAGGAACTAGCTGGCAGAAGAGGGGGTTACCCTCATGATTGGGTCTTCTTCAGAAGCTCTCGAGCATGCTCAATGGTCACCACTTCCTCAGCAGATCCCCCTAACATGCGGCTTAGTTCCTCAACCCGTTCTTCTGGTGTGAGTAAGTTTACGCTAACTGTAGTGCGCTGTCCCTTGGAGGTTTCCTTCTGAACAGAGTAATGATGTCTGCCAAAGCTCGCCACGACTGGTAGGTGCGTTACGCAGAGCACCTGGCGAACTTCACTCAATACCTGTAACTTCTGGCCTAGGTTAACGGCAGTCCGGCCACCAATCCCAGCATCGATTTCGTCGAAAATGACCGTGGGAGTTTGCTCCGTCTCGATCAAGATCGCTTTCACCGCCAGCATGACTCGGGACAATTCTCCCCCAGAGGCG